>JAHEEN010000276.1 GCA_024640685.1 Rhodospirillaceae bacterium | reverse complement strand
AAGGCGGGTGGAGTCAAGCTCGCGAAGTCGGCGGCCGAAGTCGCCGACTTCGCGCGCGGCATGCTCGGGACGCGACTCGTCACGCATCAGAGCGGCGCGGACGGCTTACCGGTCGATACGGTCTATATCGAGCAAGGATCGGACATCGACCGCGAGCTTTATCTGAGCCTGCTCGTCGACCGCGGTCGCGAGCGCGTCGTCGTCATGGCATCGGCCGCGGGCGGCATGGATATCGAGGCCGTCGCTGCCGAGACTCCGGAGAAGATTGTGTCGACCGCTATCCATCCGGCCGTCGGGCTGTCACCGTACCAAAGCCGCGCGCTCGGTTTCGGCCTCGGGCTCGACAAGCAGCAGCAGCGTGAGCTCGCCGACATTCTCGGCAAGCTCGTCGAGCTGTTCGAGCAGTGCGATGCGAGTCTCGTCGAGATCAATCCGCTGATCGTCACGCAGTCGGGGCACGTCGTGGCACTCGATGCGAAGATCAACGTCGAGGACAATGCGTTGTTTCGACAGCAGCGGCTAGAGGCGATGCGCGACTCGGCGCAAGAGAACGAGCAGGAACGAGCAGCGCAAGCGCACGATCTGAACTACGTGTCCCTCGACGGCAATATCGCGTGCATGGTCAACGGCGCGGGTCTCGCAATGGCTACGATGGATTTGATTAAGCTGCACGGCGGTGAGCCAGCGAACTTTCTCGACGTCGGGGGTGGTGCAACGGCCGAACGCGTGACCGAGGCTTTCAAGATCATTCTCGCCAATCCGAACGTCGAGGCCATTCTCGTCAACATCTTCGGTGGCATCGTACGCTGCGATCTCATTGCCGAGGGTATCGTTGCCGCGGTCGAGGAAGTCGACGTCTCCGTTCCGGTCGTCGTGAGACTCGAAGGCACGAACGTTGCCAAGGGTCGAGAGATACTTGCTAGCAGCGGCCTCGACATCGAGGCCGCCAACGATTTGACGGATGCCGCGGGCAAGGTGATCGCGCTCGCCGGAGCGCAGCGCGCATGAGCATACTCGTCGACGCGAAATCCAAGGTCATTTGCCAGGGCATTACAGGCCGCCAGGGAAGCTTTCACACCGAACAGTGCCTCGAGTATGGCACGCGTGTCGTCGCTGGCGTCACGCCCGGTCGCGGCGGCGAGACTCACTTGGGCCTGCCGGTGTTCGATACGGTCTCAGAGGCCGTCGGCGCGACCGCTGCGACAGTCAGCATGATCTATGTGCCGGCCCCGTTTGCCGCCGACGCGATACTCGAGGCTGCCGACGCCGGCGTCGAGCTCATCGTCTGCATCACCGAGGGCGTTCCGGTGCTCGACATGGTGCGCGTCAAGTCGGCCTTGGCGGCGTCGGCGTGTCGCCTGATCGGACCTAATTGCCCAGGCATCATAACGCCCGGGGGTGCCAAAATCGGCATCATGCCCGGGTTCATTCATCAGCCTGGTCGCGTCGGCATCATCTCGCGATCCGGCACGCTGACGTACGAGGCGGTTTACCAGACGACGCACGAAGGACTCGGCCAGACGACCTGCGTCGGCATCGGTGGTGACCCGGTGCGCGGCATGAATTTCATCGATTGCCTCGAGTTGTTCGAGGCCGACGGCGACACGGACGGCGTCATCTTAGTCGGCGAGATCGGCGGTTCCGACGAGGAGGCCGCCGCCGAATACATCGCTGCGCATGTCACGAAGCCGGTCGTTGCGTATATTGCAGGCGTGACAGCACCGCCCGGCAAGCGAATGGGCCATGCCGGCGCGATCATCTCCGGCGGCAAGGGGACTGCGGCGGAGAAGTATGCGGCGCTCGAGCGCGCTGGCGTGACGACGGTGCGCTCACCGGCCGAGCTTGGCACGGCCATGACCGCTGCGTTGAAGTAAGGGAGTCGGAGTGAGGATAGGCCTCGCTCAGATCAACACGCACGTTGGTGCGATCGACGCGAACACCGAGCAAGTCGTAGAGACTGCCGTGCGCGCGCGCGATGAGCTCGGCTGCAATCTCGTCGTGTACCCCGAGCTGACGCTCTCGGGCTATCCGCCGGAGGACCTGCTGCTGCACCGCGGTATGCGGTTGCGCGTCGAGGCTGCGCTCGAGCGTGTCCGCACCGGTATCTCCGGAATCGCCGTTTACGTCGGTTTCCCCGAGTATTCGGGTGAGACGATCTACAACGCTGCGGCGTTGTGGCTCGACGGACGAGAGCTCGCGCGCCATCGCAAGGTCGTTTTGCCGAATTACGGAGTCTTCGACGAGAAACGCTACTTCGAGCCTGGCACGGCGCTGACGGTCGTCGACTTCTTGGGGCTCAAGCTCGGGCTCGCAATCTGCGAAGACGTCTGGGAACCCGCACCGTGCGCGGCAGCGAAGGCGCAGGGCGCCGAGCTCATGATCGTCTGTAACGGCTCGCCTTATCACATTGCCAAGCAACGCGACCGCGAGGCCTTGCTCGCCGAGCGGATTGCCGAGACCCGCGTGCCGATGCTCTACGTCAATATGGTCGGTGGCCAGGACGAACTCGTCTTCGATGGCGGCTCGGTCGCAATGGACAGCACGGGTGACGTCAGATTCCGGGCGCCGGCATTCGAAAACGGGCTATATGTGCTCGATGTCGAGCGGGGCGGCGATGGTCTGCTTGCGATACCGAAGCAATCGGTGGCGTCGGTGCCCGACGAAGCCGAGAGCGTCTACGAGGCATTATTGCTCGGAACGCGCGATTACGTTGACAAGAACGGCTTCGACGCGGTTGTTCTCGGGCTTTCCGGTGGCGTGGACTCGGCGCTGACGCTGGCGGTGGCTGTTGACGCGCTCGGCGCCGAGCGTGTTCATGCCGTTATGATGCCGTCGCGCTATACGTCCGACATGAGTCTCGCAGACGCTGAGGCGCAAGCCGCGATGCTCGGCGTTCGTTACGACGTGCTGAGTATCGAGCCGATTTTCGAGGCGACGCTCGGAGTCCTGAACGAGATCTTTGCGGGACTGCCTGTCGATGCGACCGAGGAGAACGTGCAAGCGCGTTGCCGCGGCGTTCTGTTGATGGCGTTATCGAATAAGCTCGGCAAGATGTTGCTGACGACCGGTAACAAGAGCGAGATGGCCGTCGGATACGCGACGTTGTACGGCGATATGGCCGGTGGCTTTGCGCCGCTCAAGGACTGTACTAAGTCGTTGGTATACGCGCTCGCGCGCTTTCGCAATTCACGCTCCGCGGCTATCCCTAAGCGCGTGATCACGCGCGAGCCGACGGCGGAGTTGCGTGCCGAGCAGAAAGATTCGGATTCGTTGCCGCCGTATGACGTGCTCGACCCGATCTTGGAAGCGTTCATCGAGCAGGATCTGTCGGTCGATCAAATCGCCGATCTTGGTTTCGATCGCAAGACGGTGGGACGCGTGCTCGGTATGGTCAAGCGCAATGAGTACAAGCGCCGCCAGGCGCCTCCGGGCGTGCGCGTATCGCGCCGTGCATTCGGCCGCGACTGGCGCTATCCGATTACGTCGGGTTACTGAGCCGACGCAATTTCGCTGCGCGTCTCGGCGAGCACGCGGCGGGAATCGTCAGCCAGATCCATCATACCGAGGTTCTCGTAGGCCTCGATCATGATCTCCAGCGAGCGCTCGATGACCGGCGCGCCGGGGTAGTGCTCGAGCGTGTACTTTGCGCGATTGATCGCAGCAACGTACGCCTCGCGCCGAATGTAATACTCGGCGACATGGTTCTCGTACGCCGCGAGGCGATTGCGCAAGAAGATCATACGCTCGCGGGAGTCGGTCGCATATTCACTGTCGGGAAAGCGGCGCAGCAACTCCTGGAAGACCTCAAAGGCCTGCATCG
>JAHEEN010000275.1 GCA_024640685.1 Rhodospirillaceae bacterium | reverse complement strand
GGACGGCATCTCCTCGGAGATGCCGTCTTTTTTTCTGCCCCATGGGGGGCCAAATCGCGGTAAACTGACGCCACGAAATCCCCAGGACACAAGAGGGAACGCAATGCGTCGCCTTGGTTTTTCGCTGCTGTCGTCAGCGCTGATTCTGCTTGGTCCCGGGCTTGCATGCGCGCAAGGCTGGATCGAGTACCGCAATATCGACGAAGGGTTCGGGGTGAACTTCCCGGGCGAGCCTACCGTCGAGGAGTTCGTCTGGGAGTCGGAGTATGGGGCGGCGCTGCCGGCGCGGCTCTATCGCACCGAGACGCCGCGCGGCACGTATTCGATGACGGTCGTCGACTATCGCGAAGCGGAGCGTATTCTCGGCGCACAAGCTGCCGACTGTCCGGATGGCGCGGAAACGTGCTTGGGCACGGCCGCGAGCACCGGTATCGGCTACTGGCGCATGGATATGCAGGGCTCGATGGTCTTCGCGGCGACGAAGTATCTCGAGCGTGATGCGGAGCTGACGCATTTCGGCTGGCACTTCCTCGAGCTCGTCGAGGGCCTGCAATTGCAGTTGACGAATCCCGATCAGTCACGGACGTTCGTCGCGATCTACCTGCACGCGGATCGGCTCTACGTGCTGGAAGCGACCGCGCCGCAGGGCCGCCGTGGTCCAGAGCTGTTTCAGCAATCGATGCTGTTCCTCGATGACGAAGGCCGGCGGATTCGTTACCAACGCATTTACCATAATTCGGCGCCGCCGCCGCCGCGCGTGCCGCGTTAGCGGTGAGTGAGTTCGATGGGGGAGCGAATAGACATCGAGCAGATAGTGACAGGAGAACGGAGTATGTCGTTTAACATCCGAGCCCGTGTAGCGATCGCCGCTGCAATCGTTGCAGTACCGGTTTGGGCGCACCACTCGCATGGCAACTACGCCAAGGAATTCATGGACATTGAGGGGGTTGTGACCGAGGTAGCGCTGGTGAACCCGCATTCGTGGGTGTTCATCGACGTCACCGATGCGAACGGACAGACGACCGAATGGGCGCTCGAGGCGACGAATCCCCGCGCATTGGCGCAGCTCGGCATTAACGACGAGTACATCGGCCCGGGCGATAACATCAAGGCGCGCTGCCACCCGCTCAGGGACGGCGGGCCCGGATGCTTGCTCGGCTTCCTGCAGGCCAAAGACGGCTCGATCATCGACTGGGACGGTCACGATGCGAGGCCGGAGGACGACGGCTTCTTCGACATGGCGCGATGACGCCGGGCGCATGACGCCAATCGCAGTGAGCAGTCAATAAACGCAGCTGGCGACGAGGGGTAAGCCATGCGCACAATATTCGCAATCCGGATCGCTGTCGTCGTCGGTGCAATGACGATGTTGATCGGCGCGGCCGACGCGCAGAATCGCCGTGTGCTGTTTCCGTCAGCCGAGCAATTCGCGGCGTCGGCCGAAGCGCAACGGATCGTCCGCGAGGCCCGAGCCTTTGTCGGCGACGATCTCGAGGCCGAGTACTCGATTATGTGCACGCACACCGGACCGCAGCGCATGGCATTGGCGCGCCAACAGGCCGGGCTGCCGCCGCTCGAGCCCTATGTCGTCGAGCCGACGAAGATCTTCGACAACCTATGGTTCTTGGGACCCACGTCGCAGGGTGCGTTCGTCGTGACGACGAGTGACGGCCTGATTCTGATCGATACGCTCAATAACACCCGCGAAGCGCGCGAGATTCTCTTGCCGAGCATCGAGAAGGCCGGTCTCGACCCGCGAGACATCAAGTACATCGTGCTGTCGCACGGCCATCCGGCGCAAACCGATCACACTGGGGGTGCGAACTATCTGCAGCGCACCTATGGCGCGCGCGTTGCGATGGGCAAGCCCGACTGGGATGCGACGCTGCCGGCGCAGTGGCCCGAGCTGCCGCTCGCGAATCGCGATATCGACCTCGTCGATGGCTCGACGATTACACTCGGCGATACGACGCTGCGTTTCGAGGTCTCGCCGGGACACTCGCTCGGCACGCTTGCGATGATGATCCCGGTGACCTGGAATGGTGAGTCTGCGACCGTCATGCTCCACGGCGGTGCGGTGCAGACACCGACGCGTGCCGACTTCGAGGCGCTGGAGCGCATCGTCAACGAGGTCGCAATACCTGGAAACGTTCGCGGCCTGTTGAACACGCATCCGGGTATCTATCAAGACACAATCGGTGCGATGGATACGATTCGTAGCGCGCCGAATGGACCGAATCCGCTGCTGTACTCGGCGGAGCAGGCCAAGCGGTTCTGGCCAATGGTCGTCGAATGCGCGCGTGCGCGTGTCGTTGCGCTGGAAGAGGCCGCCGGCGGCTGATCGAAGGAGACGTTCGATGAAGAGACGATTCTACGCTGCGGCGCTGTTCGCGCTGACCGTGGCCACGGTTCAGTCCAGGGCCTGGGCCCAGGCACCCGAGGGCTTGACGGCTGAGAAACTCGCGGCGTCGGCCGAGGCGCAGCGCCACGTAGCCGCGGCGATGAGGCTTGCCGGGGACGACCTCGCCGAGCAGGCCGAGGCGTTGTGCTCGGCAGTCGGCACCGGCCGTGCGGCGCTGATCAGGCAGGCGATGGGCATGCCGCCTGTCGAAGATCACCGTATCGATCCCGTGCGGATGTTCGAGAACCTCTATTACATCGGCTTCAACGACGTCGGCGCGTGGGCGATCGATACGAGCGAAGGCTTGATTCTGATCGACTCGCTGAATTCGCCGGCCGAGGCGCGCGACGTGCTTGTCGCGGGTCTCGAGCAAGTTGGCCTCGACCCGAACGATATCGAGTACGTGATCGTCGGTCACGGCCACAACGATCACGTTGGCGGGACTACGTATCTGAAGGATACGTACGGCGCACGCATTCTGCTCAGCGGCCCCGATTGGGATCTGGCGTTGTCGGGCGAGCGGCCGGACCGGCCGCGGCCGGCGCGCGATATCGTCGTGACCGATGGCTACGAAGTCACGTTGGGCGACACGACCGTGACGCTGGCCGTGACGCCAGGGCACACGGATGGGACGCTAGCGATGATCGTGCCAGTAAGACATGGCGGTCAGACGCATACGGCCGTGATCTTCAGCGGCACGCAGATGCGTTCGCCCGAGCAGGTCGCTAACTTCAAGCGCGTCTACGACGACATCGCCCAGCCGTTGGGCGCCGATGTGGCGCTGACTGGGCACCCCGGTCTCGACAGTCTGTTGACCGACGCCGAGCTCGAGCAGTGCAAGGCAACGAACGGACCGTGCTGGACGACGGGCATCAACACGCTCGAGATGATGACGGCGATTCGTGAGCGTTATCCCGAGGGTTCGCATCCACTGATCTTGGGCGAGGACCGCTTTGGCCGTTACTACTCGATCATGATGGAGTGCGCGAGCGCGAAGCTTGCGGCGATGGAGTAGGGCGAAAAGCAGTCGAAGGCATCGTCTGCGTAGGGCGTTTTCCATAAGGCCGTCGACGCACAGCCTCGTTCATAAAAGATGTCCGTGTTCTGCGGTCCGGACGTAGGTCTTTGAATTTCTCTTAGAGCTTTCATCCAATATCGACTGGAGTTGGTATCGGAGTGGCTCGAATGCGTGAGTCCGGATTCGTCAAAGCTGTGCTCGAGCGGGCCACGCTGCTCGCAATAACCGTGCTCGCGCCGCTGCTCACGACCGATGCCGGCGCACGAACGGTTGCCGAGGAGCACAACTGCCTCGCGCTGGCGATCTATTGGGAAGCGCGCGGCGAGGTTCGCTCCGGTATGTTCGCTGTCGGTTGGGTCGTGCTCAATCGCGTTGCGAATCGCGAGTTCCCGTCGCGCGTATGCGATGTCGTTCGGCAGGGCGGCGAG
>JAHEEN010000274.1 GCA_024640685.1 Rhodospirillaceae bacterium | reverse complement strand
GAGCCCAGTGCCGCCGAGTCTCAGAACGTCGCTGATCGTCGACCCGCCAAACGGCCGCAAGCCGCTGTTGACGGCCGAGGGCAGGGCGCGATTCGAAGCCCATGAGCCACGGCATACGCTGCAGTCACGCAATCTGTACGAGCGCTGCGTGACCGGCGATCAGGGCCCGCCGCGCGTGCCGCACGCGCAAGCAGTCGGCGAGTCGCAACTCGTGCAGACGCCCGACTACGTGCTGCTGATCACGCAGACGAACAGCGACGTCAGGGTCATTCCGCTCGACGGGGGGGCAGCGCCGCCTGCGAGCGTCGGGACTTTCCTCGGCATCTCGCGCGGGCATTGGGAAGGCGAGACGCTCGTCGTCGAGACGACGAACTTCCGTCCGGAGGCACGCGTTAGGCGCATTCAAGAGGTCGGCCCGAACCTGCACCTCGTTGAGCGCTTCACGCGCGTCGACGACAAGTTGCTGCTGTATCGGGCGACGATGACGGATCCTACGACGTGGGAGGCGCCATGGACGTTCGAGCTGCCATGGCCTGCGCTCGAGCCACCCGGGCTGTTCGAGTGGGCCTGTCACGAAGCCAACTACGGGATCATCAACGTCGTTCGCGGCGCGCAGGTTCGTGCAGACGAGTATTCGGCCGAAGCGGACGAATAGACCGCTATGAAGTTGTCTGGATCTCCATCGCCTTCATCGTGTTGGCGAGCAGCATCGCAATCGTCATCGGCCCAACGCCGCCGGGTACCGGCGTGATGTAGCCTGCGACTTCCTTCGCTTCTTCGAAGTCAACGTCGCCGACGAGCTTGCCGTCGACCTTACTTGTGCCCGCATCGATGACGACGGCGCCCGGTTTGATCATATTTGACGTTACGAGCTTCGGGCGGCCGACGGCGACGACCAAGATGTCGGCCTGTCGTGCGATCGCCTCGAGATCGCGGGTGCGTGAGTGACACAGCGTGACCGTCGCATGCTCTCTTAGCAACAACAGCGCGGCCGGCTTGCCGACGACGTTGCTGCGGCCGATGACGACGGCATGGCTGCCTTCGATAGCGACCGGCGTCGATTTGACCAGCTCGAGTATGCCGGCCGCTGTCGCGGCTACGAATCCCGGCTCGCCGCTCATCAGCGCCCCGAGGTTTTCCTTCGTGAAACCGTCGACGTCCTTGCTGGGCGCGATCGATTCGATGACGCGCCGCTCGTCAATATGTTTCGGTAATGGCAGCTGCACGAGAATGCCGTGGATGTCGGAATTGCCATTCATCCGCTCGACGCGCGCGATGACATCGGCCTCCGGCGTCGCCGCATCGAGCACGTGCTTCTCGACGTGGTAGCCAATCTCGCGGCACTTCTTTTCCTTCATGCCGACGTAGACGTGCGACGCCGGATCGTCGCCGACGAGAAGCAACGCGAGACCGGGCTTCGTCGTCGCCGTATCGAGTCGGTTCGCGATCGGGCTCAGAATGCTGTCGGCAACGACTCTGCCGCGAATCAGTTCTGCAGTCATCGGGTCGTATAGATCGAGTGAGTTGCGGCATTGTAGGGATATTCACGAAGATTCCCTAACACCGTCCTGCGTTATGGCTAATCCGTCAGCTCGGCAGAGAAACAGCAGGACGTTTTGTGAGCGACGTCTCGCTGTGAGTTTTCTGCCCCGCCTATCCTTGATCGATCAATCGTGAGGATCGGCACATGAAGATAACGGCGACAGGTTTGATGCTCGGGAGTCTCGCTTGTTTGGCAGCAGGCTGCAGCGGCGGGGGAGGGAGCGAAGGCTCGTCGACGATCGTAGTGCCGCCGGCCGAGATCACCGCCGCCAATGCGCCGATCATTGCCGGCGCAGTCACCCAGGCGGCGGTCGAAGGCAGTGACGTCAGTGAGTTTGCAGGCTTCGCTGGCGGGGGTGCGATCGTTGGCGGCTCCTCCGACCAGGTGCTCGCCAAGATTGGCAGTGTCCAGAACAGCCAGTTTCAGTCGTTGCGCGAGCACGTGTTGACCGGGGAGCTGCAGGCTGCGATCCCACCCGAGACGACCGACTGCGCCGTTGGCGGCACTGTGACGGTCTCGGGTGATATCGCCAATCCGTTGACGTTGACGGGCGGCGATACGTTCACGTTGGTCTTCGATGCGTGTGACGATGGCGCGGGAATCATCGACGGCACGTACGCAATGCGGATCACGAACTTCAGCGGCGATCTGCTCAGCGGCAGCTTCTCGATGAGCATCGCCGTGACGTTAACGGGATTCGAGCTGACCGCGGACGGGCAGACTGTCTCGGTCAACGGCGATATCAGCGTCTCGATGACCTCGAGCGCGTCGCCGACACAGACGGTCACGATGACATCGTCGTCGTTGAGCATGTCCGATGGCACCGATAGCCATACGCTGACGAGCTACTCGGCTGTTCAATCGGTCGATCAGTTCACATCCGCGTATACGCTCGAAGTTTCCGGCACGTTATCGAGCACAGCGTTCGACGGTAGGGTGACGTTCGTGACGTCCATCGAGCTCGTCGGTGACGGCACCGGGTTTGCGTTCTCAGGCGAGATACGCGTAACGGGTGCGCAAAGCGCGACGATCGAGATTATCGTCCTCGACGGCGATCTCATTCGTCTGGATATCGACCTCGATGGCGACGGCATCATCGACGAGATCGTCGACACGAGCTGGGCGGAGCTGTTGGCGAGCGGCTAGGCCTAAGTTGCTTCGTCGGCGAGAAAGTCGAGATCCGCTGCGCTATCGATGACGGTGCTCGATGTCAGGTCGCGTGCACGCTTAACGGCGCCTGGGCCAAAGCGTGCATTGACCTGATCGAGCGCCCGATCGAGCTGTTCGCCGCGCGTTTTGCCTGAATCGAGTAGCTCGAGCTGATGGTCGACGGCGGCAGTCTCGAGATCGAATCCGGCGATGCCGATCAAGCGAAACGGTCCCGCGTCGTCGAATTGCTGCAGCAGCAGCTCGGCGTTGCGGTAGATGACGTCAGACGCGTTGCTCGGATCGGGCAGTCGATGCTGCCGTGTCAGCGTTCGAAAGTCGGCGGTCTTGAGTTTCACGCGGATGCCACCGGCGACGATAGCGCGTTTGCGCAGACGCCGGCCGACGTCGTCGGCCGCTTTGCGCAGATGCTTACGAATCTCGGCAGGCTCGGCGATGTCGCTGCGCAACGTACGCTCTGAGCTCAAGGATTTTGCACGCCGCGGGGGCGCGACGATCCGATCGTCGCGTGCGATCGCAAGCGCGTAGAAATGCCGCCCGGCACGCCCGAGGTCCTGCGCCATGCGCGCCTCGCCGCGCGCCGCGATAGCGCCGACAGTGTGCAAGCCAAGCTCGGCGAGTCTTTTCTGGGTCTTTGGGCCAGCGCCCCAGAGCACGGCTACTGATTGCGGCGCGAGCCAAGCTTGCGCCTCCGACGGCGGCACGATCGTCAGCCCGTCGGGTTTTTGAAAACCGCTTGCGACCTTCGCGACGTATTTGTTGCCGGCGACGCCGACGGTAACCGTCAAGCCGCCGGTCGCGTCGTAGACGGCCAACTTTAGACGCCGGCCGAATTCTTCCGGCGGACCGAACAGTGCCGAGCTTCCCGTCATATCGAGAAACGCCTCGTCTAGGCTCAGCGGCTCGACAACCGGAGAAAAATCCGAGAAAACGCCCATGACAGCCGCAGATAGCTCTTTGTAACGCTCGAAGCGCGGCGGGACGATAACGGCGTCCGGGCAGCGTCGCCGCGCGACCGCCATCGGCATTGCGCTGCCGACGCCGGCGGGTCGGGCTTCGTAACTTGCCGTCAAGACGACGCCGCGCCCGCTCGGCGGTCCGACGAGGATGGGACGGCCACGCAGCGTCGGATCGTCGAGCTGCTCGACGGACGCGTAGAACGC
>JAHEEN010000077.1 GCA_024640685.1 Rhodospirillaceae bacterium | reverse complement strand
TGAGCGCCGACTCTCCCGATCTGCCTCGGTTTCGGGTTCACCCGATGATGAATGCGGTCGGCGGCACGACGCTGCATTACTGGGCGCAGAGCTGGCGCCTGAATCCTTGGGACTTCGAGGTCGTCAGCGCTACGACACGGCGCTACGACGCATCTCGAATACCGGCCGGGTCGACGGTCGAGGATTGGCCGTTCGGGCTCACTGAGCTCGAGCCTTACTACGACCGGGTCGAGTATGCGCTCGGCGTGTCGGGCCAAGCGGGAAACGTCGCAGGCACGGTCGATCCGCGCGGCAATCGCTTCGAGGGGCCGCGCGCCCGCGGCTATCCGATGCCGCCGTTGCGCGGCACCGAGTTCACCGAGCACATGGGCGATGCTGCCCGCGGGCTCGGCTGGAGCCCGTTCCCCGGGCCTGCGGCCGTGAACTCCGAGGCTTACCAAAATCGCTCGGCGTGTCTGTATCACGGCTATTGCAGTCGCGGTGGCTGCCACGCCGATGCGAAGAACTCGACGGCCGTCTCGACGATCCCGCGTGCCGAGGCGACCGGCAATCTGCGGATCGAGACCGAGGCCCACGTTCGGCGGATCCAGGTCGACGACGATGGCCGCGCAAGCGCCGTCGAGTACGTCAAGGATGGCGAAACGTATGTACAACCGGCACGCGTGGTCCTGCTCGCGAGCTATACCTACGAGAACGTGCGGCTGTTGCTGCTGTCGAAGTCCGCGGCTTTCCCGCAGGGCCTTGCGAACAATCGCGGTCAAGTCGGGCGCCACTACATGAGCCACAATACTCGCGCCGGCGTGCTCGCATTGTTCGAGCATGACCTGAACCGTTGGTATGGGCTGCCGGCGCAGGGCGTCGCCGTTGACGAGTGGGCCGACGACAACTTCGATCACGCCGAGCTCGATTTCATCGGTGGCGGCAATCTCTGGGTTTACTCCGACCGCCGGCCAATCGAAGCGGCGCGAATGAATACGTTCGGCCGTGCGCCGCGCTGGGGGTCGGATTGGAAGGCATTCGTCATGCGCAATGCCGATCGCTGGTGTAACTCCTACCTGCAGAAAACGACGCTGCCATACGAGGACAACTTTCTCGATCTGCACCCGACCGTCACCGATCCGCTCGGCGATCCGGTCTGTCGGATCACGGCCGACTACAAGGACAACGAGCGCAAGGTCGCGGCGTTCATTCAAGACAAGATGGAGGAATGGTTCGTCGCGGCCGGCGCCGTTGCGACCGTGCGCCAATCGATAGATTCGATGGGACCGTCGACACATGCCTACGGCGGCACGCGAATGGGGGACAACGTCGAGACGAACGTCGTCGATCGATGGGGCTTTTGCCACGAGGTACCGAACCTCGGCGTGCTCGGCGCGTCGGTCATGGGCACGAGCGGAGCGCACAACCCGACGCTGACGGCGCAGGCGCTCGCCTGGCGCACCGGCGAGCACCTCGTCGATAACTGGACCGCGATCGCCGGCTGATCGTGCGTCGCGCTGCTCCCGGATTCCGGCGTGGCTATGGTAATCTCAATGCCCGGCGCTCTGATGCGCCCATAACTATGAACGAGGTCGGTCCAATGCCGGCCGGAAATCGGAGACAAAGGGGACACACCTATGCCGAATCGTAGAGACTTCTTCAAGTGCCTCGGCCACACGTCCGCTGGCCTGTACCTGCTGGCGCACGGCCTCGAAGCCTCGGCGCAAGGCGGGCGCAAGCGGATCATGGTGAACGGCCAGGAAATCCAGACGGTCGACATTCATGCGCACGTCGTGATCCCCGAAGTCGAGACTGTCACGCGCGGCACACCGCTTGCTGGCCGCAATTATCCGGACTGGTACGTGTTCAGCCAGGATCGCATTGCGCGTATGGACGAGCGCGGCATCGACATCGCGGCGATCAGCATCAATACCTATTGGTGGTACGAGGCCGACCGGCGCCTCGCCGACCGCATCGTGCAATTGCATGATGAGGCGATCGCCGAGTGGGTAGGCCAGCATCCGGACCGCTTCGTCGGTTTGACGTCTGTGGCGTTGCAGCATCCGGAGCTTGCGGCCGACCAGCTCGAGCGTGCCGTCACGGAGTACGGCGCCCGCGGCGCCTCCGTCGGTGGAACGGTTCTGCAGGAATCCAACGCGCTCGAGAAATACGATCCGTTTTGGGCGAAGGCGCAGGAACTCGACGTGCCGGTGTTCATGCATCCGACGAACTCCGAGCAACTGCTGCGCGAGAGCGGCCTTCCGGCGATCGGTAACCAAGGCAACATCATCGGCAACCCGCTAGAGACAACCGTGTTCCTGACCAACCTGATTTACGAGGGCGTCTTCGACCGGTTCCCGGGCCTGAAGGTCTGCGGTGCCCACGGTGGTGGCTACCTGCCGTCGTACTTCGGTCGCACCGAGGTCGGTTGCGCGCGGCCGAACGCCAACTGCAAGAGCATGCGCCGGCCGAGCGACTATCTGCGCAGCAATATCTACGCGGATTCGATGGTGTTCTCGTTCGAGGCGCTACGGCACCTCGTTGCCGAAATGGGCGTCAGCCAGGTCGTCTACGGTTCGGATCAGCCGTTCCCGTGGCCGGATACGATGGACCTGATCGTCGAAGCGGACTTCCTGACGGACTCGCAGAAGATCGCGATCCTCGGCGGCAACCTGAGCCGCTTGCTGAGGATCGAATCCTAGGCTAGTCCCGCACGTCAGAGTTACCTCGCAAGGCCGCGGCGCTCAGCGCTGCGGCCTTTTTTATTTGGGCTGCCACGGGTCAGCTCTACGTGTCGGTCCGCGGCATCGTCGAGTAATTCTCGACTTGCTCGTCGGCCCAGCTCGAGATGTCCGTGATGCCGAAGAAGTTGAGTTCGATCATGACGCCGTTCGGATCCTGCACGAACAGCTGATAAAGCTCAGATTCCGGGAGGAATCGGGGTCGATAGTTGACGCCGAGCTCACTGAAGCGCTCGATCATGGCCTTCGGGTCCGTCGCAACGAATGCGACGTGATCGATGCTGCCGGTGTTGTCGGTTGCCGCATCCGCTGGGGAGCCGATGTAGTAAAGCTCGGAGTTGTCGACGCCGTGGAGTGCGACATGGACGAGGGCGGTGCCGTCGAGACCGAGCCAGTAGCCCGGAAACGGAAAGTTCGGTCGCGGCGTCTCCTCCAGGCCGAGCACGTCGACGTAGAAGTCTCTGGTCGCATCGATGTCCGTCGTGCGGACCAAGTAATGATTGATATCGGCAACTGGCATGCTGTTCGGTGCGTTCGGAATTGTCGCTTCATTTTACCCGAGTCGTGCGGGATTGCGGGATGATCGTTGCCGCTCAGGGCCAGTGTGTCTAGACTCGGGGCACTGCCATAGCGACCCGACGCACGGAGTAGCCAGATCCATGAGAACGATACCTAGAAATTCTATTGCTGCGACGCTGTCGATCAGTATTTCTTGCTTGCTCGTCGCGATGACGAACGTCGCAGGCGCGCAGACCGCGCCCGCTTTTCATTATGACCCGATGTGGCCAAAGCCGCTGCCAAACCTCTGGAAGTTCGGTGGCGTTACGGGCTTGGCCGTCGACAGCGACGACAACGTCTGGGTCTACAACCGACCGCGAGATGCGATGGACGTCGAGCGGCGCGCCGAGCCTGGCACGGATATCGCGGTTTGCTGTGTGCGCTCGCCTTCGATGATCCATATCGATAGGGCCGGTAACGTCATCGGCTCGTTCGATGCGCCGCAGGGCCACGGCCTAGCCGTCGACGACGACGGCTTCGTCTATCTCGGCCAGGACACGGTGCGAAAATACGATCCGGCGACAGGGCAGATCGTCGCGGAGGTCGCCAAGACCGCCGAGAAGGAGCCGCGCGAAGGTGATGCGGCAAAGGCCGCATTCCGCCGCGAGCACCCACCAGAGCTGCCGATGATCGTCGGGGGTCTCGAGGAGATTCGCATCGTTGCCGAAGACAACGAGATGTACGTTGCCGACAACTACCTCGGCGGGCGCGTGCTTGTGTTCGATCTCGACACGTTCGAGTTCAAGCGCGGTTGGGGTGCCTACGGCAAACCGCTGTCGGAAATCAGCTTGGACGATGCCGATCACGCCTACACGCCGAACGGGCCGATGGCGAAGGACTTCGTCGGTCATTTGACGCTCAACGTCTCCGACGACGGTCTCGTGTATGCAGCCGACCGACGCGGCAACCGAATTCAGGTCACGTCGAAGACCGGGGAGTACATCGAGGAGTTCGTGCTCGCGCCCGGCACCGGTGCCGGCGGCTCTACCGGAGGCATCGCGTTCTCGCCGGATGCCGAGCAGCGCCACCTTTATATTTCCGATCTGACGAACAACCGGATCTGGTTCCTGAATCGTAGCGACGGTGAACTGCTCGGCTACATGGGTGGCATGAGCGACGCGGGCGGCCAGTTCTTCGGCCTGCACATGATCGATGTCGACTCCGACGGCAACATCTATACCGGCGAGGTGCAGAACGGCGAGCGCGTGCAGCGTTTCGTTCCGGTCGCCAGTCCTCGCGGTAGAGTGCTGCAACAGCTTGCCGAGCTTCCGTAAGCGAGCGACCGAGCCTCACGCGTCTCGCGCCGCGGACTGTTGCAACTAGATGCCCGCGCTGGCGCATCTCGTCAGTCTGCAGGGGCCGGCGGGTGTCGAGCGACACTTTGCGGAGTTCGCGCTGCAGGCAGCTGCGCGCAATCCAACGTGGACGCAACTTTGGCTTAACCCGGATAAGGGTATCGATCCAACGATTGCGGCGACGCTCGGGTCTACGCTCGAGCGCTCGACGCCCGCTAAGTATCGTTGGGGCATCAAGCTCCCGGCCAAGCCGGATGTAATAAGAACCTGGCACTGCCGCGCGGCGCTCGCGGACGCCGATGTGCTGTTGATCTGGAACCGTACGGCGAGGTCCGAGTTTGCGGTCGATGCAATCGGTGAGGAACGCTGCATTCACTGGGAGCATGGTTCAGTTTGGCATTCTGGGCGTGAAAGTGAGCGCGAGCGCTACCTGAGACGAATCCGGCTTGCGATAACCAACTCGAGGGCGTCTGCGCGGGTGCTCGAGCTGATGTGGGGCTTCGTCGGAAAGACACGAGTCTGCGTAAACGCGCTGCGACCGAGTCTGATGCCGCCCGAACCCGTAGCTAAGCCGTTTCCGAATGCGCGGCCCGTGCGCTTGGGTGTCGCAGCGCGTCTTGTGCCGGTCAAGGGAGTTGCCGTCGTGCTCCACTCGGTCGCCGAGTTGTGCGCGATCGGTATGGACGTCGAGCTGCACGTTGCCGGAACGGGCACGGAGCAGGAGCACCTCGCTGCGCTCGCCGCTAGGCTCAAGATCGACGAGCGAATCCGGTTCCACGGGCTGATTGACGATATGGGCGCGTTTTATCGGGACATCGACTGCCTATTGCACGTGCCGTTGACCGAGGCGTTCGGGCTCGTGGCGATAGAGGCTGCCGCACAAGGCTGCCCGGCCATTGTTGCCGCGGTCGATGGATTACCGGAGGCGGTTGAGCAGGACGTGAGCGGGCGCGGTCTCGAGCCGACGGTGTCGTTAGCCGACTATGCGGAGCTTGCTGGGGCAGACTATGGAATTCCGGCGAAGATCTACGACCCCAGCCGCGATGAGCTCGCGACACCCAAGGCCGTCGACCCAAAGGTACTTGCGGAAGCTGTGTGCGATCTGTTTGCAGAGCCATCGGGGTACGAGCGTTTGAGCCGCTCGGCAAGTGAGTACGTGCTGTCTTACAGACGATTCGACCGTCATGTCGACGACGTTATGACTGTCATCAACGAGTTCATCTCGCAGTGAAGCCGATTGTCATGTATCGGCGCACGCTCGATGTCCGGAGCGGCGTCGGGCAGCTCATGCACGGTCTCGCCACAGGACTGCGCGCAGCCGGCGCACGTGTTCGTGTCGTTTGTCAGCGCGGCAGTTGGCGTTATATGGCGCGAACGCGGACGCGCGCGCGGCGTTTGTCCGAATCCCAAATTCGCGCGCTCGAGGAGAGCCGCTCCCAGTTCGTTATCGACCATGAGATGGAGCTGCCGAATGCCGATCTAGTCTTTGCTCATGTCTTGATCGCCGAGGCGCAGCGGTTGCAGACGCGGCCGGATTGGGCCGAGCAGCTCGCACGGGAGCAAGCGTTTTTTGGTGCACTCGGCGCCAGCGTGCCTATCATTACGTGCTCGAAGCTCATGAGAAGTGCGCTCGCCGAGTCCTATGCGATTGATCCCAGCCGAGTGACTGTGCGTTACCCGGGGCATCGACCGACCGTGTTCGATGCGAGTCGCACAAAGGCTTTGCGCGTCCGCGCGCGGCGCACGCTCGGGGTCGACGACGAAACGCCATTGGTTGGCTTCGTCACGTCCGGTGATTTCGCAACGCGAGGCCTCGACATTTTCCTCGCGGCAGCCGAACGCATTCGGGCTGCGGTGCCGGCGGCGAAGTTTCTGGTCGTCGGATCCAAGTCGCTACCCGACTGGGCGCGCGCGCATCCGGCGGTGAGGGCCGGCCACGTGCTACATCGTCCCAAAGGCGCGGGTCCTGAGGCTTGGATCAGCGCGCTCGATATCTTTCTGTATCCGTCACGGTTCGACACATTCGGAATCGTCGTCGCCGAAGCACTGGCACTCGGAATTCCCGTGTTGACGTCGCGACGCGTAGGGGCATCGGAGTGTCTCGCAAAAGTTTACGAGCCTTGGTTAATCGATGCGCCCGACAGCGAGGCATTCGCAGCCCACACGCTCACGTTGCTCGGGGATTCAGGCCTAAGACAGGCGCTCGCTGCGGCCGGAACGGCCTGCGCTGCGGAGCTCAGTCGTGAGCGATACGTGGCCGAATGTGTCGAGGCGATCGTCGATCAGAACGTGTAGCTCATCGACAGCTTGATGCTGTAGACGTCATGAAAGTTGTCGGGCATTCCACCCTGCGGATCGCTAGCTAGCAGATTGTCGCGCGCGACCTTGTCACCGACGCTGAAATCGAGGTTCAGATCCCAGCCTTCGATGATGTTCTTCCAAGTTCCGCCACCGCCGATATAGAGACCCCAGGCGGGTGTTGCGAGATCGAGTCGTGACGCGCCGAGGAAGCCGGAGATCGCGAATCGGTCGGATAGGTGATAGCGGTAGTCCAGTGCGCGGACCGCGAAGAACCAGTCCGAGCCGAGAGAGTCGATCTCGACGCGGAAGCTCATATCGCTGCGCTCGCCGACGGCGCGCCGTCCGCCGAAGCCGAGATGTGCACCGGTTTCCGAGCGCACGACCTTGCCGGCTCGGTTGGCAATGCTCGAGCGTACTTCGCTGGCGTTGACGCCAACATCGACGAACAGCTCGGCGCGAGCCGGGAGTGCCACGGCAATGAGCGATATCAGTAACGGTAGTCGCATGCTCTATATTCTCAGAACCGGATGAAAACGCCCGCGCGCGAGTAAGTTTCGCCGAAGACGTCCTGTCCTGCCTCGACTTCGGCGCCGATTTGGAAGTCATTCCACTGGCGCGAGTATCGCAGCTCGGCGGAGTGCCCGCGCTCGTAATCAGGAGCCGTGTAGGACTCGTTATCGATGGTCCGGTACGTTGCTTGAACATCGCCGCCGAACCGCGGCGTCCACCCTAGCTGCACGGTAACGCTGTTTCCGCCGACACCGTCGCCGAGCGCCCGCCAGTCGCCGCTCCAGTGACCGATGACGTTGCCCTCATTGCGCAAGCCATCCTGGTAGACGTGATGTGTATACCAGCCATTCTGCCACTCGCTGACCTCGACCGTCAGGTCGAAGCGCTCCCAAAGGCTGGGGAAATAAACACCGGCGGAAAATGCGACGTTGCCGAGCCGAAAGTTGTCGGAGAAAGACGTGTCTTCGCCGGCATACTCGAAATATACGGCAAACGGTGTTTCCCCTTGCACGAGGAAACGCGAGGTGATTGATGCGACTTGGTTACCGAAATCCTGGTCAGTGCCGGTGTTATCGAACTGCGAAGGCCGCAGCAGCGCGTCGATGAAGTCACTGAAGGACGTGCTGCGCGCACCGCCGCCGAATTGGGCGAGACGATTGAGGCCTAACGACCAGCCAGGAACCGGCTCTATCGAGAGGTGTAGTCCCGCAAGCTGCGGTTTGCCGGTTGTGAATCCCCCCTCGAAGCCGATGCGGGCCGATTCACTCATTTCCGCGGCGAATACCTCGTAGCGAAACTTCCATCGTGTGATCGGCGTGTAGTTCGACAACGTGACTGACGGCATTGTTTGGGCCTGCGTGCCGATGAGGCGCGCGCCGTCCGTCATCGGCGAGAACCAGTGATCGCGAAAGCCGATATCGAGCTGCGCGTACTCGAAGCCTACGCTCGCGACACTGCCGGTCGGCACGACTTCGTCCTCGTAAGCTACGAGGCCCGCGGTCAGCAGGACGTAATCGCTCGGCTGCCAGAACGCCGTAGCCGACACTTCGTAGGCGCTTTGCGCGTTCATGCCGCGACGGTTCGGTAGCGGTGTCGCAGCACCCGAAGTGCCGGCGACTGACAAGCTGGCATGCGTCAGCGCGGCGGTGCGCATGTAGGGCACTAAATACGTGCGGATCTCTTGGCACAGAACGGGATCGCGCTCGCAGATCGTCGGTAGCGCGTCGAACACGGCAGCCGCCGGTATCGGCCGGGTTAGGATCGCTACATCTGCGAGTATCAATGCTTTCTCGATGCGCCGCTCGATCTCCGGGGATTGTTTGAGAGGCAGATAGGGGCTGACGCCACGCCCATGAACCTGCCCGCAGAAAAGCGCTGCCGTCGTCAGCGCGGCCGCGAGCCCGAGTGCCTGCTTCATTTTTGTTTTAGCGCCAGCGCCAATCGTCGAGGGACGCCAAGGATAGTACATTCGCCGGATAGGCGGCGAACGGCCGATGCGCTGGGTGCCGTCGAATTGCGCTAGATTCGTCTGGCCGGCGAGTCGTGTCACAATCAACGTTGCGGATAGCGTTCGGAGGAGAACACGCGTGCAATTGCGAGCGATAGTGGGGCTGGCGGCCCTTGCCTGCGGGTTCTCGACGCCGGCGTGGTCGGCCTGCGTTGCGTCGAGCACTACCGATCTACAACTGCAGATACTCGGCTCGGGCGGTCCGCGTGGGTCCAACGGACGCGGCTCGGCATCGTATTTGCTCTGGGTCGATGGCGTCGGTCGCGTGCTGATCGACGCCGGCGGAGGCACGAAGGATCAATTCTTCGAGGCAGGCGGAAACTTGGCAGATGTGGAGCTGATCGCGCTCAGTCACCTTCACCCCGACCATTCGGCGGAGCTGCCGGCGTTGCTGTGGCCCGACCGCTCGAGCTTCGACATTGCCGGCCCATCGGCGGGAAACGTGTTTCCATCGATCGACGAATGGCTCGATCGCATGTTCGCCGTCGGTGGCGCCTATGAAATCTCCGGCCCGCGCTTGGACCTGAACCCGATCGTCGTTGACGTCGCATCGGGCCGTGCCGTCGATGTTTGGCAAAGCGGTGCGCTACGCATCGCCGGCCGAGGTGTGCCACACGGCGAGGTTCCGGCGATCGGCTTTCGTGTCGATCTAGGCGATAGCAGTATCGCGTTCTCGAGCGATCAGAACGGCTCGGATCCGGATTGGATCGCATTTATTGAAGGCGTCGATGTGCTGGTCATTCATCTGGGCGGAGGGGAAAACACTACCGGGCCGGCTGCTGTGTTGCATGCGAAGCCGAGCGTATGGGGTCAGATGGCGCAGGCCGCAAACGTCGAGCACCTAATCGTCAGTCATATCTCTACGTCATCTGCAGACGAACTCGCCCAAAGCCTCGACTACATTCGCAACGCTTATGATGGTCCGTTGACCGTGGCCGAGGACCTGATGTGCATCGATGTGGAGTGACGCTCGATCGCGGTGAGGTCTCAAACGGGAAGTTCTAGAGAAGGAGCGCAAACTGGCAATCGCAATACACAATTTGGAGCCGCTGGGCGCTGAGATTCAGGGACTGGACTTGTCCAATCCGCTTTCGCCGCAGGAGCGCAATGCTCTCGTCGAGGCGCTGGACGACCGACTCGTGCTGGTCGCTCACGAGCAAAAGCTTTCCGATCCGCAGTTGCTTGCGTTCAGCGCGACCTTCGGCGAACTGGACCCGCCCGGACCAAACCCGTACGGCATACCGTTCAACGAGGAGTTCCCCGAGATCAACGTGATCTCCAACGTGATCGAGAACGGTAGGCCCATCGGCGGATTAGGGGCGGGTGAAGCCGTCTGGCACGCCGATATGACGTATATCGACATTCCGCCGCGTGGAGCCGTGCTGCACGCGCATGAAATTCCGGAGAATGGCGGCGGCAATACTTATTTCGCCGACCAATATGCGGCGTATGAGGCTCTGCCCGACGATGTGAAGAAGCAGATCGACGGCAAACGCGCCGTGCACGACGCGTCTCGCAACAGCGCGGGTCAGTTGCGCAAAGGCTACGAGGAAGTCACCGATCCACGAGACACGACAGGTGCCGTTCACCCTCTCGTTCGAACCAATGCGCGCACCGGCCGAAAAGCACTGTTCTTGGGCCGCCGCAAGGACAGCTACATACTCGGGCTCGATCTCGACGAGAGCGAGGCATTGCTCGACATCCTCTGGGCGCATGCGACGCAAGACCGTTTTGCGATGTGCCATGAGTGGCGCGTGGGCGACGTGTTGATGTGGGACAATCTTGCCGTGCTCCATCGCCGCGATTCGTTTGACGAAAATGCGCGGCGGATCATGCATCGCACACAGATCAAAGGCGTAGAAGCAATCGCGTGAGAATCGAGGAGATTGTCCTTCGCGCAGTACGTGTGCCGCTGAAGCGACCTTACAAGCTGTCCTATCGCACGTTCACCGAGTTCGAGCCGATTGTCGTGGAGATGCGTTCGCACCACGGCTCGATTGGATGGGGCGAAGGGCATATCTCGCCGGGTTCGAGCAGTGAGACGCGCGAGGGTGGCTGGCGATTTTGCCGGCAGTACGCCGAGAGAATTGCGGGAGCCGATACCTCCGACGCGATGGCGATAGTTTCATCCGTCATGGACGAGAGCAAGGTTGCGGCGACGGCGCTCGCGACTGCGATTGAGATGCTCGAAGGCGAGCCTCTGCTGGAAGCAGGCGAGGAAGCGCGCCTGCCGCTGCTGTCACCGGTCAACGCAACCGACGAATCCGAGCTCGCCGATGAAATCGAGCAGCGTATCGCGGAAGGTTTTCGCACCTTCAAGATCAAGGTGGGGAAAGACGCGGTGGCCGACACGAAGCGCGTGCGGGCGATACAGCAAGCAGTCGACGGCCGCGCCACGATTCGAATCGACGCCAATCGGGCCTATAACGAAAGTGACGCCATTGGCTTTGTCACGGCGCTGGATCCCGAAGGCGTCGAACTATTCGAGCAGCCTTGCGAGGCAGAGGATTGGGAGGCGAATGCAAATGTCGCGCGCGTCTCGCCGATACCATTAATGCTGGACGAGCCGATCTGTGCGATTACCGACATCGAACGCGCGGGACAGATCGAAAATGTCGGCTTCTGCAAGCTCAAGCTCAAACGTTTCGGTGGAATCAGACGCTTGCACGAGGCGCTCAACGCCGTGCGCGCGCACGGCATGGAGCCGGTGCTCGGTGATGGGCTTGGGCTAGACATTGCGTGTTGGATGGAAGCGGCCGTCGCTCGCACGACAATCCGCAATGCGGGTGAGTTCAACGGCTTTCTCAAGGCGCGAGCTTCGTTACTCGAGGAGCCGATCGAGTTCAAAGACGGCGATCTCATTCTGAAGCAAGGCTTTGTGCCGCAAGTCGACCGCGCAGCGTTGCAGGCGCATCAGATCGCAATCGAGCGTTTCGCGCCCGTCGCGATTTCCGGCGCTGCGCAATAGGAGAGGCCGTGTCCGCGGAAGGCAGTCCATCGGAGCTCAAGTTCGATGCTTGGCGAAAGCGGGTCGGCATGTTCGCTGGGCCGGCCGCCCTGCTCGTCATCTGGGCAGTGCCATTGCCGATTGGAACCGAGGCCCACCGCCTCGCTGCGATCATGGGCCTGGTGGGCGTTTGGTGGGTCTCGGAAGCGGTTCCGCTGGCGGTAACGGCGTTGATTGGAACGGCGCTCGCCATACTGGCCGGCGTTGCGATGCCGCAGAGTGCATTTGCTCCGTTCGCAAACCCGATCATTTTTCTGTTCCTCGGTAGCTTCATCATCGGCCGAGCCGTCGCCGTTCATGAGCTCGACCTCCGCATTGCCCGGTCACTGCTCCGCTCCAGGCTCGTCGACGGCAAGGTGACGCGGGTCCCGATAATGCTTGGGCTCTTGTGCATCGGTGTATCCGGCTGGATCAACGGAACGGCGACGACCGCGATGATGATGCCGCTTGCGATCGGTGTGTTGTCGGCGATGCGCGCTCAAGGTGTCGAGCCGGGACGGGCCTTTGCCAGTCGCACCCTTTTGACGATCGCCTTCGCGGCCTCGATCGGTAGCAAGATCACGCCAGTGGGTGCGGCAAGCAATATGGTCGCTCTCGGGTTCTTGGAGAGCATCGGCGGCGTTCGGATAGAGTTTGTGACTTGGATGATCATGGGGATTCCGCTCACGATCGTGATGGCGTTCTTGTTGATCGTCGCGGTCGGCTGGATGATGCCTCACAGCGATGCGGTTAAGGCTGCGCGAATCTCCGGGGCGGAGGCGGCCGGCATGGCGCAAGGGGAGGACGGCCGGCTCACTCGTGCCCAGAAGAACTGTCTGCTGGTGTTCGTGGGGACGGCTTTCTTCTGGTTGCTGCCCGGCATCTTGCGCCTATCCAGCGATGCCCCGGCGATAGAGACACTGGCAGAACGGCTCAATCTGGGAACGGTGGCAGTGCTGGGCGCTTCTTTGCTGTTCATCCTTCCGGCCGGCTCGCCGACACGGAAATTCACGCTGACCTGGAAGGAGGCCTCTCAGATCGATTGGGGAACGATCCTTCTCTTCGGGGGCGCGCTCTCGTTGGGACAGATGATGTTCGCCACGGGGCTTGCCGAAGCGATCGGCCGTGGGTTGATCGCGGTCAGCGGCGCAGAATCGCTCTGGGGCGTTACGGCGATGGCGCTTGCAACGGCGATTGCATTGACGAACTTGACCTCGAACACTGCAACCGCTGCGATGTTGACGCCGGTGGTGTTGTCGATCGCATCCGCTAGCGGGCTCAATCCGATCGCGCCGGCGCTCGGGGTTGCATTCGGCTGTGGCGTGCCCTATTTGCTGCCGATCGCGACACCGCCGAACGCGATCGTTTACGGCAGCGGAATGGTGCCTATCACGTCGATGATCAAACTCGGCTTCGTCATGTGCGTCGCCGGGTTCGTCTGCATGTTTGCGGTGTTGCGCGTGATGCTCCCACTGCTCGGCTTCGCCTGAGCAGTGGCTGATCGTCAAAGGCTCGCCGGGGACATAGAGGGCCCCCGGCGGGTGAGATTGGGCTACGAGGATCGGCGTCGCGACGGATACAGCGGCACGATCAGGCGTCGATAGGCGAGGGCGAGGCCGGTCCAGACCATGATGATGCTCGTCAGTGAGACGAGGCCCGCGATAGTCTGGCCGACGATGCCGAGCGCCTCTCCGGTATGCAGATACCGAATGAAGCTACGCGCCTGGCGACCTGGGCTCAGGCTCGAGAACGGTTGCGAGGCAACGACGGCGCCAGTCTGCGCGTCGAGCTCGAGCGTGTGACGATACTGCGGCTGACCGCCGTTACCGCGGTCGATCGTAAATCGGACGGTATCGGCATCGGCGTCGGGTATCGACAGCGCGATCGTGCGCCAACCGTCAATGTGCGAGGCCGCGAGAGCCAGCAAGTCGTCGAGCG
>JAHEEN010000273.1 GCA_024640685.1 Rhodospirillaceae bacterium | reverse complement strand
GACGACGGCATACGATATATACGGCGAGAACTTCAGTTGATTTTCAATTTCGCTCGGTGTGACGTTCTTGCCGCCGGCCGTGATGATCACATCCTTGAGGCGATCGACGACGTAGATGAAGCCATCGTCGTCGATTCGCCCGACATCGCCCGTATGCAGCCAGCCATCGACGATCGTCTCGGCGGTCTTCTCTGGGTTGCGCCAATACCCTTGAATGACGCCGGGACTCCTGATCAGAATCTCATTGTCGTCCGATAGCCGAATTGAGGCGCCCGGCAGTGGCTTGCCGACGCTACCGACGCGCAAATCGTCGGGAAAATTGCCGGTCGCGAGCCCCGTACATTCGGTCTGGCCGTAGACCTCATACATCGGCCGATCTAGCGCCCAGTACCAATCGATCAAATCGGGTGCGATCGGTGCTGCAGCGGTCGACAGCCAACGCGCCCGATCGATGCCGAGGAGCTTGCGAACGTTCTTCAGCACCAAAAAATCGGCGATGCGATGAACGAGCACAAGCCCGAGCGGCGGGCTAGCGTTGCGCTTGCGGTACTCGGCTACGCGCTGGCCGATTGCAAGCGCGCGCGCATAGGCCGCTCGCTCGAGCGCGGTCGCCTCCTGCAGTAGGATCGCAATCGTCGAGTACTGCTTCTCCCAGACGCGAGGCACGGCGAAATGCACGGTCGGCGCGACTTCCTGCAAATCCTGGACGGTCGTCTCGAGGCTCTCGACGAGATTGACGGTGACGCCGGAGCCTAGCGGCAGGTACGTGTACAGCATCCGACCGGCGATATGTGCGAGCGGCAGAAATCCCAGACACTCGTCATTCGACTGCATCGGCAGCACCGACAACATCGCATTGATCATGAATACCACGTTGCGCTGGCTGATCATCGAGCCTTTCGGCGGACCGGTCGTGCCCGACGTGTACGTCAGCATCATTAAGTCGTCGGGTGCCGCAGCGGCGACTTCGGCGGCCCAAACGTCAGGGTTCTCCTCGAGATAGGCGCGACCGAGATCGACGAGCTGCGCGAGACTCATGCACTGATCGTCGTCGAAGCCTCGCAGCCCCTCCATGTCGAAGATGACGATCTTCTGCAACGTCGGCGTTCGCTCGCGGACCGCCAAGACTTTGTCGAGCTGCTCCTCGTCCTCGGCGAAGTAGAAGCGCGTGCCGCTGTTGGTGATCAGATATTCGACTTGCTCGGCGGCATCGGTCGGATAAACGCCGTTGGATATGCCACCGATGCAGACCACGCCGAGATCGGTAAAAAGCCATTCCTTGTTGACTTCCGAGGCAATCGAGCAGACGTCTCCACGCCCCAAACCCAGTGCCTTCAAGCCGAGCCCGATCAGACGGGCTTGCTCGCCGAGGTCGCGCCACGAATACTCGTTCCAGATACCGAAGTCCTTCTCGCGAATCGCAACAGTATCGTTCCAGTTGGTGACCCGATCCCAGAACAGCGCCGGGACCGTATCGATCCCATTGACAGTGACCAGTTTGCTGTCGAAATCGGTCATCAGCGCCACGTCTTGCGTTGCTTCCAGCGTCGGCGGCCGCGAATGCCCTGGTCCTTGATACCGAGATAGAACTCCTTGATATCCGTCGACGACCGCAGCCGTTCGGTCGTGTCCTCCATGACAACGCGGCCGAGCTCCATGACATATCCGAAATGGCTGATGGCTAGCGCCATCGTCGCATTCTGCTCGACGAGCAGCACCGTGACCTGCTGCTCTTCGTTGAGGCGCTTGATGATCGCCGCGATCTGCGCGACGAGTTGCGGCGATAAGCCCAGCGACGGCTCATCGAGCAGCATGATCTTCGGCCGCAACATCATCGCGCGGCCGATCGCGAGCATCTGTTGCTGCCCGCCGGACAGAAACCCGGCCTCGAGCTTTCGCTTGTCGCGCAGGACCGGAAAATAGTCGTAGACGAGCTCGAGGTCGTCGGCGACGCGCGAATCGCGGCGCGCAAACGCGCCGACCTTCAGGTTGTCGGCGACCGACAGGAACGGGAAAACCTCGCGGCCTTCGGGCACGTGTGCGATACCCAGTCTCGCGATGACGTCCGGATCGCTGCCATGGATTTGGCGGCCGTGCAGCGACACCGAACCTTTCTGTGGCCACATCGCGCCACTGATAGTCTTCAGCACCGTCGTCTTGCCGGCACCGTTCGCGCCGAGCAGCGCGACGATCTGATTCTGCGCGATCTCGAGGCTGACGCCGCGAATGCCCGCAACCGGTCCGTAGTACGTCTCGATGTTTTTCAGCTCGAGCAAAGCCGACACGTCAGTCTCCAAGATACGCGCTGAGCACGTCGGGGTGAGCTTGAATCTCGGCATAGTCACCGATCGCCAGCACGCCGCCGTCGGCCATCGCCATGACACGGTTCGATACGCGCGAGACGAGCTGCATGTCGTGTTCGACCATGATGATCGTCGCGCCGTAGTCCTTGTTGACGTCCTCGAGCCAGAACTCGACGTCCTCGGTCTCCTCAGGGTTCAGCCCCGACGACGGCTCATCGAGCAACAGCAATTTGGGCTCGACACAGAGGGCTCGCGCAACTTCGACCATCTTGCGAACGCCGTACGGCAGGTTGGCGATGATCTCGCTGCGGTAGCGCTGCAAATCCAACAAGTCGATGACGTCCTCGGCCATCTGCCGAAACCGAATCTCCTGCGCCCTGACCGCCGGAGTGAACAAGAGCTCCGAGAACAGATTCGTCCGCCGGTGGACGTGACGCCCAATCAGCAGGTTCTTCAACACGGTCTCGTGCTCGAAGAGCTCGGTGTTCTGAAAAGTCCGAGCGATTCCGCGACGCGCAACCTCGCTGATCGGTATCCGGCTGATATCGTCACCGTCGAACAGCATGCGCCCACCCGCTTCGATGTCGTAGAGTCGGCTGATCAGGTTCAGCACGGTCGTCTTGCCGGCGCCGTTCGGTCCGATGATCGTGAATACCTCGCCTGGCGCGACATCGAATGACACGTCGCGCACGGCGTGGACGCCACCGAAGCTCAAGCTCAAGCCCTCGGCGCTGAAGATCGCGTCGGTCATCGAACGCGTTCCGTGCGTAGGTAGCGGCGTTGCCGTTTGTGCATCGACTTGCGGTAGACCGGAAACATCTCGAAATAGTCGCGAATCTTTCGCCAGCGCCCATATATCCCGAGCGGCTCGTAAATCAGCACGAGCACGAGTATCAGGCCGAACAGCCCGGGCTCGAGCCCCGGCAGCTCGCCGACAGCCGGCGGGACCCAATCGCGTAGGATCGCGATACCCTGCGGAAGCAAGATGATGAAGATCGCGCCGAACACGACGCCGTGCAGTGAGCCGAGGCCGCCGACGACGACCATCAGCAGCAGCTGAATCGACATCAGCACTGTGAACGTCTCCGGAGACAGGTAACCGAACGAATGCGCGAACAGTCCACCGGCGAGGCCAGTGAATCCGGCTGAGATCGCGAATGCGACGCTTTTTGTTCGCGCCAGACCGACGCCAACGGCCTGCGCCGAGATCTCCGAGTCGCGAATGCTGATCATCGCGCGGCCCGTCGGGCTGCGCAGCAGATTGAGCGCGGCGACGAGCGCGAGCGTCAGTAGTAACAAGCAAACGTAGTAATACGGCACCGATGCGCCGAGGTCGATGCCGAACAGCTCGGGACGCGGCACGACCATGCCTCTGAAGCCACCAGTCAGCGGCTCGAGCCGCTCGATCACGTACTCGACGATGAACGCGAACGCGACGGTCGCGATCACGAGATAGAGCCCGGTCATGCGCATCGCCGGCAAGCCGACGATCCCGCCAATCAACGCCGAGAACAGGCTCGCGAGCGCGAGCGCTAGCGGAAACGGCAGGCCGGCCGTCAACAGGATTGCGTGCGTGTACGCGCCGATTGCGAGAAACGC
>JAHEEN010000272.1 GCA_024640685.1 Rhodospirillaceae bacterium | reverse complement strand
TGCCGATGATCGAGCCGAAGGCTTGAGGCTTGATCAAGCGCTTGCGCAGTGCGCCGTTCGGAAACTTCAAGCGCGCGGTCAGGCTGTCGGTCTTGCGCCACTCGGCCGTGCTCGATTGTTGTAGCAGCTCGCTGACGGCAAAGAGGCCCACCATCACGAGGATCGGCGGAATGCCGTCGAGTAAGTCCGGCTGACCGAACGTGAAACGCGAAACGCCTGAAATCGGATCGGAGCCGACGGTCGCGATCATCAGCCCAATAACGCCGGCGGCCAGCCCTTTGAGCAACGACTCGCCCGACAGCGAGGCGATAACGCTTAAGCCCAAGATACCGAGCGCGAAATACGCCATCGGTGTGAATGCGAGGGCGACGCGTGCGAGCGGCTCAGTCAGCAACACCAGCATCGTCAAGCCGAATAAGCCGCCGATGACGCCCGAGTACAGCGAAATTCCGAGCGCCTCGCCGCCGCGGCCTTGCTGATGCATCGCATAGCCGTCGAGCACGGTCGCAGCCGCCGCGTTCGTGCCGGGCGTGTTGATCAGAATAGCCGGAATCGAACCGCCGTACTCGGCGCCGACATAGGTCGCCGACAGCAACACGATTGCAGTGCCGGGATCCATGCCGTACGTGAACGGCAGCACGAGCGCCATCGTGATCGACGGCGAGATGCCCGGCAGCGCGCCGCCGAGAATGCCCCAGGCCACGCCACCGGCGGCCGCGGGCACGAGCGGCGTCGAGAACACCAGCGCAAACGCGTTTGCCAGTGCCTGGATCATTGCTTAGGCGTCACCGAGAAACCAAGGGCCGGGCAGCGGGATGTCGAGCAGCCACACGAAGATCAGCCAGAACGCCGTTGCGCCGATCAGTGCGATTGCGATCAGTCGCTTACCCAAGGGTTCGCCCTGATAGGCGGCCATCGCAGGCAGCAGCAGTGCGAGACTCAGCCAATAACCGAGAAGATTGACGAGCGCTACGTAGAGGCCGCCGATGACAAGCGTGCCGCCGGCGCGCATCAGCACATAGGTCGGCGCGCGTCGCTTAGTGCTGCTCGGTGCGCTGCTCGGTTGCAAGAAGTGGGCAATCAGGGCTTTGATACCGAGCGCGGCACCGAGCGCGGCGAGGAGCACGGTATACGTCAGCGGCAAGCCGTCGGCGCCGACCTCATCGGATAGAGCGCTGCTGCCGATGCGACTCGCAAACGCGTAATACGTTCCCGCAATTGCGAGCAGGAATGCCGAGCAGATGAGATCCCGTGCCATGAACGACGCGATGCTTACTGCAACACGCCGGTCGAGCGCAGAAACGATTCCGTTCGATTCGCAAAGTCGGTAACGAACGCGCCGTAGTCGGCGTGGCCGATGAAGTGCGGCGCGAGGACTCGGTCCTCGTAGGCTTGCCGGTAGGCGGGATCGGCAAGCACGGCCTGAACGCCTTGCTCCCAGGCCGCGATAATCTCCGGTGGCGTGCCGATGGGGCCAGCGATACCGCGGAATTTGGTCAACACGATGTCGTAACCTTGCTCTTTGACGGTTGCGACGCCCGGCAGGCGCTCGGTGCGTTCGGCCGAGAACACGGCCAAGATTCGTAGCTCTCCCGCATCGAGCTGACTGCGCAGCTCTTGCGCTTCACCGACGCCGATGTCGAGCGTGCCGTTCAGCACATTGAGCATCAGATCGCCGCCGCCATCGTGCGTGACGATGGCCGGATTCACGCCGGCCACAACCTTGAGCTGCTCGAGCGACTGGCGCTCGAGCGAGCCGGGATTGGTGGCACCCCAACGTCCGCGGCTCGTGCGGGCCTTCTCGATGACCTGCTCGAGCGTTTCGAATGGGCCGTTCGTGCGCGTGTAGATGACCTCTTCGTCGAAGAACACGTTGACGATCGGCTCTAGGTCAGCATACGTATTGGGAGGGCGGCTCAGCAACGACGTGTAGATATATGTCGGCGTCGTCGCATAGAAGATGCTGCCGTCGGCCGGCGCGTTGGCCATTCGCGCGATTGCTCGGGCGCCGCTGCCGCCACGGACGTTCTCGACGACAAAGTCTACGCCCATTGCCGGGCCGAGGAAGCGGGCGAGTTCGCGCAGAAACACGTCGCTGCCGCCGCCCGGGCTCGAGTGCGTGACGAGCGTGACGACCCGGTGCGGGTAAGCGTTCTGCGCGCCGGCATCCGCAGCCAGCGCGAGAGCGAGCGCGAGCGCGAGCGCGCAGGCTGCGGCAATCGTGAAAGGCTGCAGACGATCGAGTTTCAACGGCGCGTCCTAGGGTCCATCGTCGATGGACGCCATTATATAGGAGCCGGGCGGGAATCCGGCTACCGCTACAGACTGCCGATCAGCTCACTCGCGCGACATGAACAGCCGCAGGATGTACCAGAACATCAGCGCGATCGACGCGAACAGTGCGAGCGCGGCCGCGACGTAACGATCTTCCGGATAGTGGTGCAGGATGTTCGACGTGTCGTAGAGCACCGCCGCGCCGGCAAAGCCGATCATCGCGACCGAGAACCACGTGCCCATCTCGAAGCCGAACAGCACTGCGGCAGCAATCGCGACGAGCGCGAGGATGCCACCCCAGACGAGTATGCCCCGCAGAAAGGAGAAATCGCGCTTTGTGACGAACGCGACGGCAGTCAATCCGCCCGCGCCCAGCAACGTGACCGCCGCAGCGCTTTCGATGACCGCAGGCTCGGTGATCACCGCGAGGTAGAGCATTGGCAGGAAGAGGATCGCTTCGGTGACGACAAAGCCTGCGAGCGCCGCATATTGCAGCGGCTTGGATTCAACGTTCAATGCAACATGCGTTGCAAGCCAGCTGACGAGCATGAATGCGCCGAGGATCAACAGCCACGGGACGCTCAGCATGCGCACGACGATGGGTTCGGCGATACCGGAGCTGAACAGATATGACTCGACCACAGTGAAGCCGAGAATCGCCATCGCGACATGGGCGTACGTGCGCGAGATGAAGCGCGCACGGCTGTCGGTGCCAAGTGAGGCAACCGGTCTGTGAGTAGCAACGGCTTGAGCGTGTTGCATGTGTTCAGCCTTCTGGTCCCGAATGTGGCACTCAGTCTACCGGTACGGCTAGTTGAAGCCCAGGGTCAGGCTCAACTATCTGCTATGATCTCGGCTCGGCGGTCCTGTCTGCCTATAACTTACTGATAAATAAAAACGATTTCCCGGGGCTGCCGCACTTGGCCGTACCATTTACGACGATTCTGGCGTTTGCGACGCTGTACCTGCCGCAGCCGTTTTTGCCGTTGCTGGCGGAAGAATATGGCGTTGCCGATACCGACGCGGCATTGCTGATGGCCGTGACGCTCGTGCCGCTGGGCATCGCACCTATCGTCTATGGCTACTTCGTCGAGCAGCTGACGGCGAAGCGTCTTTTGACGATTGCCGTTGGCCTGCTGACAGTCAATGAGTTACTGCTCGCTATCGCCGAGAGTTTCTGGCTACTCGTCGTCCTGCGGTTCGTTCAGGGTTTGATACTGCCAGCGGTGTATACGTCATTGATGACGTATTCGGCGAGCATGGCGGCGACCGGCCGAGTGCGCAACGCGCTCAATGTCTACATCGGCACGAGCATTCTCGGCGGCGTCTCCGGCCGGCTCGTCGGCGGTGCGCTGGCCGAATTCGTGCATTGGCGCGCTGCGTTCGCCGTGACTGCAGTATTGTTGGCCATCGCCTGGCTAAGCTTGCGCGGCCTGCGCAGCGATGCGAAGGCCGGCGGATCGGCGATCGGTATCAAGGCGATCGCCGCGACCGTTCGCAATCCTGTCAATCGCAATGCGTACCTCGGCATCTTTTTCGTGTTCTTCGTGTTCGCGTCGTTGCTGACGTATATGCCGTTCCGCCTCAAAGTGCTGGAGCCGACGATCGGCGAGACGTTGATCTCGACGAT
>JAHEEN010000076.1 GCA_024640685.1 Rhodospirillaceae bacterium | reverse complement strand
AGCGGATGCTCAAGGGCGTCAACGTGCTGGCGAACGCCGTCAAAGTAACGCTCGGTCCGAAGGGCCGTAACGTCGTGCTCGAGAAAAGCTTCGGCGCGCCGACCGTCACGAAAGACGGTGTTTCGGTCGCCAAGGAAATCGAGCTCGAGGACAAGTTCGAGAACATGGGCGTGCAGATGGTCAAGGAAGTCGCATCGCAAACGTCCGACGCGGCCGGTGACGGCACGACGACGGCGACCGTGCTGGCGCAGGCGATCCTTCGCGAGGGCCTGAAGTCCGTTGCGGCCGGCTTCGACCCGATGGATCTAAAGCGCGGCATCGACCGTGCTTCGCTCGCAATTGTCGACGAGCTCAAGAAGCTGTCACAGCCGTGTGAGGACGATAAGTCGATCGCACAAGTCGGCACGATTTCGGCGAACTCCGACAGCGAGATCGGCCGCATCATCGCCGATGCAATGGGTAAAGTTGGCAAGGAAGGCGTCATCACGGTAGAGGAAGGCTCGGGACTCGAGAACGAGCTCGACGTCGTCGAGGGCATGCAGTTCGACCGCGGTTACCTATCGCCGTACTTCATCAACGATCAGGCGAGCCAGTCGGTTCAGCTCGAGAATCCATATGTGCTGATCCACGACAAGAAGATCTCGAATATTCGCGATCTGCTGCCGCTGCTAGAGGGCATCGCCAAGTCCGGCAGGCCGCTGTTGATCATCGCCGAGGACGTCGAGGGCGAGGCGCTCGCGACGCTCGTCGTCAACAACATCCGCGGCATCGTCAAGGTCGCAGCAGTCAAGGCGCCGGGCTTCGGTGACCGCCGCAAGGCCATGCTGCAAGACATCGCGATTTTGACCGGCGGCCAGGTGATCTCCGAGGAGGTCGGCCTGTCGCTCGAGAAGGCCACGCTCGAGGATCTCGGCGAAGCCAAGAAGATTCAGATCTCCAAGGAGAACACGACCGTCATCGATGGCGATGGCAGCCCGGACGACATCAAGTCGCGCGTCGATCAGATCAACACCGAGATTGAGGAGTCGACGTCGGACTACGATCGCGAGAAGCTCCAAGAGCGTGTTGCGAAGCTCGCCGGCGGCGTCGCGGTCATCAAGGTGGGTGCCGCGACCGAGGTCGAGATGAAGGAGAAGAAGGCGCGCGTCGAAGATGCGCTGCACGCCACGCGAGCGGCCGTCGAGGAAGGTGTCGTGCCCGGTGGCGGCGTTGCGCTGTTGCGCGCCGTGAGCCAGCTTTCCGAGCTCACCGGCGCCAACGACGATCAGACTGTCGGCATCAACATCCTGCGCCGTGCCGTTGAGGAGCCGTTGCGGCAGATCGTCGGTAACGCAGGCGCCGATCCCGCAGTCGTCCTCAACGATGTTGCCGCCGGCAAAGGTAACTACGGCTTCAATGCCGCGACTGGTGAATACGGCGACATGGTCGAGTTCGGCATCATCGACCCGACCAAGGTCACGCGCCTCGCGTTGCAGAATTCGACGTCAGTTGCCGGTCTGTTGTTGACGACCGAGGCGATGGTCGCCGAGCTGCCGAAGGAAGATGCCGCGCCCGCAATGCCTGACATGGGCGGCATGGGCGGCATGATGTAAGCCCGTTCATAAGTCGTTACTGTCGACAAAGGCCCCGCCACGTGCGGGGCCTTTTTCGTTGGGCACCGTGGTGCGACATCGTGTGAGGTACCGCAATGGCGCAAGTGTCACCACCCCCGCGCAGTGTCGCCATTGGCCCGAGCGCGCAGCAGGGACGGCAACGATCGCCGCATTGCGCTAACCAATGCGGTGTCGACCATTGCGGCGGGCGTCGTCTCTGGGCACAGTGAGGGCCCCCGCTAGCTGAGTGACAGTCGATCAAATGCTGCGTGCGCTGCCAAACGAGCTGGCCGATCACTGGGATCGGATTCGCGATCGACTCGGAACTGTTCCGGCAGCGGTCGCAGCGGCGAGCGAAACGCTCGGCCACGAGCTGCCGGCGATCGCAGCGTGCAGCGACTTCGTGCTCACGGTTCTCGAGCGCGATGCCGAGGCGTTGATCGAGCGCCTGCTCGATGCGGAGCCGCTGTCGAAGGCGTTGCTGAAACGCGAGCTCGATCTGATGGCGTGTGCTGACGAGGCACAGGCCATGACGCTGCTGCGGCGCGTGCGTAATCGCGAGACTGCGCGTATTGCGTGGCGGGACATCGCAGGCACCGCTTCGCTGCAGGAAAGCCTCCGGGCATTGTCGCTGCTCGCCGACGCGTCGATTCGCGTAGCTACTGAGTTTGCGACAGCCCAGCTCGAGCCGCGCCACGGCCGTGCTGTCGGGACGGATGAATCGCCGCTGCCGCTGATGACGCTCGCGATGGGCAAGCTCGGTGGTGAAGAGCTCAACTTCTCTTCCGATGTCGATCTCGTCTTTCTGTGTCCGGACGGCGCGCGACTGCAACGCGGCAGTGCCGAGCCGGAGGAGTATTTCCGCAAGCTCGCACAGTTTGTGATTCGATTGCTCGATCAACGCACGTCCGACGGATTCGCGTATCGCGTCGATACCAGGCTACGGCCGTTCGGTGCGAGCGGCCCACTGGTCGTGAGCCAGTCTGCGCTCGAGGCATATCTCGTGCGCCACGGCCGCGACTGGGAGCGCTACGCGTATATCAAAGCTCGGCTCGTCACGGGCTGTGAGTATGAGCAGGAGCTATTTGATGAGGTGCTCGTGCCGTTCGTCTATCGGCGTTATCTCGATTACGGCGTGTTCGAAGCGCTGCGCGAGATGAAAGCACTGATTAGCAAGGAAGTTGCGCGGCGCGACATGGCCGACAATCTGAAGCTCGGTCCGGGCGGGATTCGTGAGATCGAGTTCATCGCGCAAGCGCTGCAGCTCGTGCGTGGCGGACGCGACGCGGCACTGAGGGTACGCCCGCTGCTCGACGTGTTGCCGCGGTTAGAGTCGGCCGGACAGCTGTCCGATCGGGCTGCACGCGAGCTCGAGGGCGCGTACCGCTTCTTGCGTCGTCTGGAGAACGCGATTCAGGCCATCGCCGATCAGCAGACCCACGATGTGCCGAGTGATGCGATCGATCGCGCGCGTCTTGCGTACGTCATGGATTGCTCGAATTGGCTCGAGCTGGCCGAGCGCCTCGCCGGGCAGCGCGCATGCGTGGAGCGTTGGTTCGATGCGATGGCGTTGGAGTCGAGCCGTGGTGGGCCTGCGCCCGTGTCATCGTGGGCGACGGCGTGGCAGGACGGCGAGTTTGATGACGTGCTCGATGAATACGGCTTGGCCGATGCCGGTGAGGTAGCCCAAACGCTCGAAGGCTTACGCCGTGGCGCGCTATATCAGCGTATGGACGAGCCGTCGCGCAGGCGACTGGCCGCGGTGATCGCGCGTCTGCTGACACTGCTGTCGGGCGACAGCGAACCGGTGCAGTTGTTGCGCCGCGTGTTGCCGGTGCTCGCGGCGGTCGGTCGGCGCAGCGCCTATCTCGCGTTGCTGATCGAGAATCCGACGGCGCTCGAGCGGCTGCTCGCGCTCGCACGGCAGAGCGAGTTTCTAGTCGGCCAGGTCGCACGCCATCCGATGCTGCTCGATGAGCTGCTCGATGCGCGCGTCCTGGAGACACCGCCAAGCCGTGCCGAGCTCGAAACGATGCTCGCCGATGCGTTGCGGCGCGCAGCGGACGATGACGTCGAGGCTAGCCTTGATCACTTGCGGCAGTTTCAACGCACGGCCGTCTTCCGAATCGCTATTGCCGATCGCTTCGGCAAGTTGCCGCTGATGAAGGTCAGCGATCGCCTGACCGACACGGCCGAGCTCGTCATCGACGTCGCGTTGCGTATGGCACGTGACGAGCTCGGACGACGCTACGGCAAGCCGATGTGCGGCGTCGACGGACAGCGACGCGAGGCCGGCTTCATCGTCGTCGCCTACGGCAAGCTCGGTGGGCTGGAGCTCGGCTACGGCTCGGATCTCGATCTTGTCTTTCTGCACGACTCGGCCGGCGAGCGCCAAGAGACAAATGGCGGGCGGGCCGTCGACAACTCGCAGTTCTTCATTCGGCTCGCGCAGCGCCTGATTCACTTTCTGTCGATTCAGACGAGCTCGGGTCACCTTTACGAGATCGACACGCGGCTCAGACCGAGTGGTGCCTCCGGGTTGCTGGTCTCGAGCATGGATGCGTTTCGCCGCTACCAACGCGAGCAAGCGTGGGTTTGGGAGCACCAGGCGTTGCTTCGAAGCCGTTCGGTCGCGGGCGACGACGCCGTGCGTCAGGCATTCGAACGAGAGCGCACCGAGGTCCTGACGACGCATGTCGATCGAGCGAAGCTCCAGGCGGAGATAAGCAAGATGCGCGAGCGCATGCGTGCGGAGTTGTCGACGAGTAGGGCGGACGAGTTCGATCTGAAGCAGGACCCTGGCGGCCTTGCGGACATCGAGTTTCTCGTCGATTATTGGGTGCTATCGAATGCCGATGCGGTACCGGAGCTCGTCGAGCATCCGGATAATATTCGCCAACTCGAGGCGCTCGAGCGAACGGGTCTCGTGCCGGCGGCCGACTGCCGGAGTCTGATCGACATCTACATCCGCATTCGCGAGCGACTCCATGAGCTCGCGCTCGCCGGCGGCCCGCGCGTCGTCGATGCGAATGAGCTCGAGGCCGAGCGCCGGCGTGTTACCGGGCTTTGGCAAGCGGCATTCTCCGACTGATGACTCGCGGCAGGGGCGTTATAATCGCGGCCTCGATGGATCGGAGATAGCGACGTGCGCAAGCGAGTTGGCCGAGTGGATCAGGCGCTAGAGACGGCCAATGCCGAACAAGTCTACAAGGTCGATGCGTCGATGCTGCCGTTGCATTGTCCGCCACCGGGCTCCTACCTATGGAATTCCCATCCCAAGGTCTTTCTGCCGATCGAGCAGACTGGTCAGGCGACCTGCCCGTATTGCGGTGCGAGCTACGAGCTTGGCGACGCGGCCGATTAACAACGCGTACGAAGTTTCACCGCAGCCCGGCTTTCGGCTTTCGGCGGTGGCCAGATGATCGTCGTCACGGGCGGTGCCGGGTTTATTGGCAGCAATCTCGTGCGCGGACTGAACTTGCTCGGAGAGACGGAGATCCTGGTCGTCGACGATCTGAGCGACGGCCACAAGTTCACGAACCTTGTCGACTGCACGATCTGCGATTACGAGGATCTCGATGCTTTCCGGGCAAGGGTTCGCGCCGGCACGCTACCGACGCTGCGCTGTATCTTTCATCAAGGAGCTTGCAGCGATACGACCGAGTGGAACGGCAAGTTGATGATGGACAGCAATTTCGCGTACTCGCGCGAGTTGTTGCACTACAGTCTCAGTGAGCGCATACCGCTGATCTATGCGTCGTCGGCGGCGATATACGGCGCCGATACTCGCTTCGTCGAGGAACCGGCCGCCGAGAATCCGCTGAACGTCTACGGTTACTCCAAGCTGTTGTTCGACGAGGTCGTCCGTCGCCACACTGCGAGCGCGCAATCTCAGGTCGTCGGTCTGCGTTACTTCAACGTTTATGGCCCCGGCGAAGCTCACAAAGGCTCGATGGCCAGCGTCGCGTTCCATTTCAACAACCAGGTGGTGGCCGATGGCGAAGCGCGGCTGTTCGAAGGCAGCGACGGCTACGATGCCGGTGAGCAGTTGCGAGACTTCATCTACGTCGACGATGTCGTCGCTGTCAATCTGTGGTTCTATGCGCACGCCGATCGCTCCGGGATTTTCAACGTCGGTACCGGCAGCGCATCGACGTTCAACGCAGTGGCCGATGCCGTCATCGCCTGGCACGGATCTGGGCGCAAGCGCTATATCCCGTTTCCCGAGCACCTCATCGGGGCGTACCAGAGTTTCACGGAAGCCGATATTTCGGCGCTGCGTGGGGCCGGTTACACGGCTGAGTTCATGGACGTTGCGACGGGCGTTACGGCCTACCTCGATCGGCTCGCGGCGTCCGCGGCTTGACGCGTGCGGGGCACCCCGCGGAAATTTCTCGTCGTTGGCCCGTCATGGGTCGGCGATATGGTTATGGCGCAATCGCTGTATCGATTACTGCGCGATCGCAACAGCGATTGCACGATCGATGTCGTAGCACCCTCATGGTCGTTGCCAATCCTTGCGCGCATGTCAGAGGTGAACCAGGCGATTGAGCTGCCGGTTGCTCATGGCGAGGTAGCACTCGGTACCCGACTTGAGCTTGGTCGGAAGTTGCGCGGTCAGCGGTATACGCACGCGCTGGTCTTGCCACGCTCGATGAAGGCGGCGCTCGTGCCGTTCTTTGCAGCCGTCCCGGTCAGGACCGGCTATCGCGGCGAAATGCGCTACGGCCTGATCAATGACCTGCGAGCGTTCGATGCGGCGCGCTTACCGCGGACCGTCGATCGGTTCGTCGCCCTGGGGCTTGCCAAAGACGAGGCGTTGCCCGATGTGCTACCGCAGCCGCGGCTTGAGATCGATCGGGACACGCAGACCAGCACGCTCGTGAGACTCGGACTCGAAGGCGCGGGTGACGCCGTTGCGCTACTGCCGGGGGCCGAGTACGGTCCCGCGAAGCAATGGCCGCCCGAATACTTCGCCGACCTGGCTGGCCGGCTCGCGGGCGTGGGGCTCGCGGTCTGGGTACTCGGATCCGACAAGGAGCGCGAATTGGGCGAGCGGATCTGCAGCGCCGCGGGCAACAACCGGGTCACGAGCTTATGCGGGCGCACGACGCTTGCCGAGGTCGTCGACGTTCTGGCGGCGACGCGCGTTGCCGTCAGTAACGACTCAGGCCTGCTACACGTTGCGGCGGCCGTCGGCGCATTCGTCGTAGGGCTTTACGGCTCGTCGTCACCGCGAATGACGCCGCCGCTGACGCCGGGGCAGCATGTCTTTTATCGGGGGCTCGAGTGCAGCCCGTGTTTCGAGCGGGTCTGTCCGCTTGGCCATTTGCGCTGCCTGCGTGATATCACTGTCGACGAGGTCTGTAGCACCGTCGTCACACAGCTTGGTAGGCCCGGTGAGCCGATCGACGGCCAGCCGCGATTCTGACTCGTCGATGGCGATGCTAGACTACCGTTCTAACCAGATGGCTGTCGGACGTATCGGGCGGCCAAAGACATTCACCGCGCTGATGCAGGGGGTAGGCGCCTCGTGAGATTCGATGAACGCGCGCTAGCGATGAATGGACATAGCACGCGGCCGTGCGCGCCCCGGCTGTAAGCCTGCTCTACGGGAACGTAGCGTTCCGCTCGCCACGCTCGTCGTGGCCACTTTGGATGCCGCGGTAGCCCGCCTGAGACGATGGCCGATTTGTCGGACACGCCAGCGCCGGCGAAGATTAAACGTATCGGCTCTCGAACGATTCTGTTCGATTCTGTGCTCGTCAACGATGCGTTCAACGAGTGGTTCGAGCCACGCTACTGGCGCGAGCGCCACTGCGTTCTAGGCGCCGCGGCAGGCCGCGGCTCGGCGGTATTCGTCGAGCACGACGAGCAGGTCTGGGTGCTGCGGCACTATCATCGCGGCGGCATAATGTCGCGATTCGTCGATGACCGCTATATATGGATCGGCCGTGAAGCGACGCGAGCGTTTCGCGAATGGCGTCTTTTGTCGACGCTGTATTTATCGGGATTGCCGGTGCCGCGGCCGATTGCCGCGCGCGTCTGGCGGCAAGGGTTAGCGTATACGGCGGATATATTGACGGCCTATCTCGATGAGACGCGGTCGATCGACGAGCTCCTGCGTTCGGGTGATTCCCTCGATGCACTGTGGCCGGTCGTCGGCCGCGTGCTGCGACAGTTTCACGATCGCGGCGTCTATCACAGCGACCTCAACGTGCGAAATATTCTCGTCGACTCGCGTGAGCGAGTATTCCTCGTCGACTTCGACAAGGGCTCGTTGCGCAAGCCTGGCCCATGGCAGCAGAGGAACCTCGGTCGCCTGCAGCGCTCGCTACGCAAAATCGCGTTGGAGCTCGGCGTGCGGTACGAGCCCGAGGTGTGGAGTGCTATCGAGCGCGGTTACGATGGTGGTGCGTAAACGTCCTCGTAACCAGCCGGCCGGCCTTTGAACTTGCGATAGGTCCACAAATACTGCTCCGGAACGCGACGTATCTGCTGCTCTAGCGCGGCGACGAGTCGTTTCGTATCGGCGATCGGATCGTCAGACGGAAAGCCCGGCAACGGCGGCTGAATCTCGACGACGTAGCCGGAATCATCGTCGAGCCTGCGAACGAAATACGGCAAGACTGCTGCGCCGGTAATTTTCGCGAGTTTGCTCGTCGCAGTATTCGTCAACGTCGGCTCGCCGAAGAAAGGCAACAGTTCACTTTGGCTACCCGCATAGGTCTGGTCGGGCAAATACGCAACTGCCATGTTATCGCGTAGCGCGGCGATCAGCGCGCGTATGTTGGTCTTGTCGATCTGCTGCCTGGCGAAACGACTTCGACCGCGCAAGATCAAGGTGTCGAACATCGAGTTGCGTTGCGGGCGATACATGCACGCGCAGTTCGAGCAGAGATCCTCAAGAATCGCGCCGCCCACTTCCAGGCACGTGAAGTGCGCCATGAATAACAGCACGCCGTTGCCGCGCTCCAGCGCGCGCTCGAGATGCTCGCTCCCTTCGACTCGTACGATGCGCCGCAGCGCGTCGATTGATGCATACCAGCCGAGCGCCATTTCGCTGAGCGATGCCCCGTAAGCCTCGAACTGCTTGACGAGCAGCGTGTGGCGGGCCGACTCATCGAGCTCCGGGAAACAAACGGCGAGGTTGCGGTCTGCGTCGTGCCGCTGGCGCGATAGCAGCGGCAGTAGCCGACGACCGAGCCATTTGCCGACCCGAATTTGCATCGGGAACGGCAGTCGCCACATCAGCTGCAGCCACGCCCAGTAGAGCCATACGACCCAATATCTAGGCGACCAATAGCCACGCAGCGGATAGTCGTGTTTACGGGCGTTCATGGCTCGGTTCGGTATATGTCTGGATAAGGAGGCGGTCGGCCCTTGAAGCGCTGATGAATCCAGCAATACTGATCGGGGCAGTCGCGGACGTAATCGGTCAGAGCGGCCATCAGCCGCGCGGTGTCGGCCTGCAAGTCGTCGGTCGGAAAATTTTCCAATGGTGCACCGATATCGACGACGTAGCCGAGGGGGTTATCGCGACGCCGACAGAAGTACGTCAAGACCGGCGCGCCGGTCATTGCCGCTATCCGGCTCGTTGCCGTGTTTGTCATTGCCGGTACGCCGAAGAACGGCACGAGCGCGCCGTATTTTTTTCTATAGCTCTGGTCCGGCGCATACCAGACGACGGCATTGTTCTTCAGCGCCCTCACCATCGCACGCACGCTGTCCTTCGGAAACAGCTCGTCTACGTACCTGCCACGACCACGGTTCATGATCACGTTGAACATTTCGTTGCGCTGCTCGCGATACATCCCGCAGAGATGAGGCGTATAGGGTTTCAGCGAAGCAAAGCCGAACTCGTACGTCGTAAAGTGCGCGGAAAACAAAATGACACCGCGGCCGCGCTCGAGTGCCGCGAGCAAATGCTCTATACCATTGATCGTTACGAGCTCGCGCAGTTGTTCCTCGGGGCCAAACCAGCCCATCGCCATTTCCGACACTGACATGCCGATCGACTCGAAGTGCCGATTGCGGAGTTCCTTTCGCTCCACGTCGGTCAGCTCGGGAAAGCAGACCGCGAGATTGCGATCGGCAATGCGGCGCCTCGGAAACAGGACGACGCGCAAGCAACGTCCGAGCAGACGCCCGAGCGCGAGCTGCCAACGTATCGGCAGCCATACGATCCCACGCATATAGAGGTACCCGAGCCAAGTGAACCAATAGCCCGGTGTCCAGAACTGCGCTAGAGAGTTGGTGTTCGCGGGCATTCCTATACGTCGACTGAACGGCTCGCGAGGTCGGAAGGCGGAGTGAAATTTTAACAGCTGAACCGCGTCCGGACATATCAGATGCGGGAGCTGACAGTGACGCCCGGCAATGGGCTTGAAATCGTCGCTCGTGAACCCCATTTGACAGAGTTCAAACCGTTTTGGCGACAGGCAGAGGGCTAGATGAAGCGAATTCTATTGTTCTTGGGCACGAACATCGCAGTGCTGGTCGTGCTGTCGGTCGTGCTGAGGATTCTCGGCATCGAATCGATTTTGGCCGAGCAAGGCACTCAGCTCGATCTGAAGGCGTTGTTGGTGTTTTCTGCGGTTATCGGGTTTTCGGGCGCATTCATATCGCTGGCGATCTCGAAGTGGTCGGCGAAGCGCTTGACCGGAGCGCACGTCATCGAGTCGCCACGCAACGCCGCCGAGAGCTGGCTACTGAATACCGTGCAGCGGCAAGCGCAACAGGCCGGAATCGCAACGCCCGAGGTGGCGGTTTACGACTCGCCGGACGTCAATGCCTTTGCAACGGGTGCGCGGCGCAACAATGCGCTCGTTGCCGTCAGCACTGGGCTGCTGGCGCGGCTCAATCAGGACGAGGTTGAAGCGGTTCTCGGCCACGAGATCAGCCACGTTGCAAACGGTGACATGGTGACCCTCGCGCTCATTCAAGGCGTCGTCAACACGTTCGTCGTGTTTCTGTCCCGCATCGTCGGTTTCGTCGTCGACCGAGTCGTCTTCCGCACGGAGCGCGGCTACGGCCCGGGCTTCTTCATTGCAAGCATCGTTGCGCAAATCTTGCTCGGCATTCTCGCTTCGATGATCGTCATGTGGTTCTCGCGCCAGCGCGAGTTCCGAGCCGATCAAGGCGGCGCGCGGCTCGCTAGTCGCGACAAGATGATCGGTGCGCTCGAGCGCTTGCGCCAAGCGCATGAGCCGTCGCGTTTACCTGAGTCGATGCAGGCGTTCGGTATCTCCGCCGGTCGCGCGGCCGGGCTGCGGCAGTTGTTCATGTCGCATCCGCCGCTCGAGCAGCGTATCGAGGCATTGAAACGCGGTTAGTCCCATATTGGCGTTAGCCGCCGGGCCTTTCGCAGGCCGATTGGTCGAGAAACTGCAACGTGATACGTTGATCTCGCTCGTGGACCTGTTTTAGAGTCCAACGCGATGTCTAGGATGCTGCTCATTGCGACGGGCCTAGCGACGGTGCTCGCCGCCGCAGGCCCAGCTCGTGCCGATTCCCTCGACCCTGTCGAGGCGCGCGCCGATTCCGTGCTGATAGTCAAGTCCGAGCGCAAGCTCTATCTGTTGAGAGACGGCGAAATCTTGCGGGATATCGATATCGCTTTGGGTTTGATGCCGGAGGGGCACAAGCAGCGCGAGGGCGACTTCCGAACGCCGGAGGGCCGTTACTTCCTCGAAGCGAAGAATCCCAACAGCGACTACTTCTTGTCAGTGAAGATCTCGTATCCGAACGCCGAGGATCGCGCACGCGCAAGCGTACAGGGCGTCGATCCCGGTGGGCAGATCATGATCCACGGCTTGCCGAACGAGCCGCGCTATCGCGAGTCGCGTTACAGCGAAATGGACTGGACCGATGGTTGTGTTGCCGTTTCCAACTCCGACATGATCGATATCTGGCTGATGACCGGGCCGGGCACGCCGATCGAGATTCGTCCCTGAGCCGCGCCGGCCAGCGCGCCGGCATTACGTAAAAAAGCCTATAACTAGCTGTTTAAAAAGCTTTTTTATGTAACCTGATTGTGATCCAGTTCCTGGAGTCCAGCGTCGAACGCATTTACATTGACCGCCAGTCCCTGGTAGCAGTTCGCGTATCGATGAGCAACGAAAAGGACCAGCAGTTTAGGCCGCCAAGGGGTGACGATCATCCCGATCGTCAACGCTCGTCAGTTGCGGCTGGTCGATCCCCGGGCGCCGTTCCGAACGAGCAACAGGGCTGGGAAGCCTATCGAAAATGGCTGTCGCGCGTCAGTATGCAGCCAGCTCGTCGCAGCTCCCGCGACGTCTCGATATACAGCTGGCGTGGATACAATAACTGGGCCGACAAGGTCCGCCGGAACTGGGAATCCGACGAATCCTAAGCCGTTTGCGCTTCGCGATGAGCTACACCGCGTTGTGCTGCAAAACGTTGTCAGCGACGGGTCTTAGCGGCGCACGACGATCGCTGAGCCAATCCATGATCGCCTGCCAGCCGTCGAGATCCTGACGCGCCTGCCATCGCGGCATTTCATAGATGCCGAGGCCGGACTCGGCACAGCGAACATAGTTCTGTGTATCCCGCAGCGTCGCGATCATCGGAATATCGAGGCTGCGCAGAAAGCGCATCAACGACTGTGAGACGAGCGTGTTGCTGCGCACGCGATTGGCGATGATGCCGATCTTGTCGTCGGCACGCCTGATTTTAGCGATCAACAATAGATCCGCAATGCACTGCGCCGCTGCATGAATGTCGATGTCCGACGGCATGACCGGGACGATGATCGCGTCGGCGCCACGAGTTATCTCCGGCAATGACGTCGAGTCGACGGCGGCCGGGGTATCGACAATTACGGGTGAGCAGTCGGCGGGGACTCTGAGCTGCCAGCTGCGCGTAACCGTCACGGATCGCTCGAAGCCTGAAATTCCATGCACAGCTGCGCGGTCCTTCGGGCGTTTCTTCAGCCAGCGCGTGCTCGAGCCCTGTGGGTCGAAGTCCATCAACGCCGGATGATAGCCGGCGTCCGCGAAATTGGCCGCGAGATTCGTCGCAATCGTCGTCTTGCCGGAGCCGCCCTTCGGGTTCAATACGATGATGCGTTTCACGAGGATTCGATCACCAACAGCGTTACATAAAGTACCTACTATACAGAAACAGTGCCGTGCCGAACGAGACCCCGCTTTTGTGGCGCCAGTCACGGCGGCTCGCAGCCGATCCTTCTACAGTCATCGCTATCAACGACGCGGCACCCCTGCGAGCAATTCGATGGAAGTGATTCTGCTGTGGCTGGACGATCTCGACGATCTCGTCTGTGCATTCGCACAGGTCGTCGAGCGTCTGCGCTGGCCGAGCCTCAAGGTCGCTTTCGGCGCCGCGCTCGGCCTCGTCGTCGTGCATGTCGGCGCACTGCCGGCTGCATGGGCGTCGGTATCGATGTCGATTGCCTTGCTCGGACTCGCAATCTGGGGTTTCGGCAGCTCGCTCAGCGCTAGACGTGCCACGATATTCGCCGCATCCGGGCCCAGCCAGCGCGCCAACGCTTGAAAATCTAACGCCCCGGCCCCAGTTATCCGGAGTTCGTCAACGAGCCGGATAGCCCCATGACTGCCGATGCCGCCGCGACCCAGTTCGCGTTCCAAGCCGAGATCAAGCAACTGCTGCACCTGATGGTGCATTCGCTGTACAGCAATCGGGAGATATTTCTTCGCGAGCTGATATCGAATGCGTCCGATGCGAACGACAAAATTCGCTTCGAGGCGCTCGCCGACCCCACGCTGCTCGGTGAGGCGACCGAGCTTAGGATCGATATCGCGATCGACGCCGAGCAGGGCACGCTCAGCGTGACCGATAACGGCATCGGCATGAGCCGAGACGATATCGTCGACAACCTCGGAACGATTGCGCATTCCGGTACCGCGGAGTTTCTCGGTCGACTGACTGGCGACGAGCACAAGGATGCGCAGCTGATCGGTCAGTTCGGCGTTGGGTTCTACTCGGCGTTCATCGTGGCCGACGAGGTCGAGGTCACGAGTCGCCGCGCGGATCTCGGTAGCGCCGATGGCGTGCGTTGGCGCTCGGACGGTCAGGGGGAGTATACGGTCGAGCCGGCCGAGGTCCCCGATCGCGGCACGCGGGTCACGCTGCGATTGAAGGACGCTGCAAAGACATTTCTAGACGCTGACGTCGTCAGGCAACTGATTCGCCGCTACTCCGATCACATCGCATTTCCCGTGCATCTGACGGTGGCTGGTAGCGAGTCGGAGGAGTCGGCGGTCAACGCAGCCAAGGCGCTATGGACGCGCCCGCGCACGGACGTCGCCGATGAAGA
>JAHEEN010000271.1 GCA_024640685.1 Rhodospirillaceae bacterium | reverse complement strand
GCGAGGCATTTCTGAGCGTCGAGGCCGAGCGGCGATTCGGTGACAACCTGATCGCCGAGCTGCGGATGCGGGCCTTCTCGAATGCCGAGCCCGGAATGTTGCTGGCCGCATTCGAGAACGACGATTACGTCGAGATGCGCTTAAGCTGGTACTACTAATGCTACGTATCGGCCGCCGGTGCTCAGCCCCAGCCGAGCGCGTCGAGCTGATCGTCGTCGAGTCCGAAGTAGTGGGCGATCTCGTGGATCAGTGTCCGCGCGATTTCATCGCCGAGCGAATCGGCTGCGAGCCCAAGCTCGAGGTGAGGCTTGCGGAACAGGTAGATGACGTCGGGCAGCTCGCCGGCATAGTCACTGCCGCGCTCGTGCAACGGTACGCCGACGTAGAGGCCGAGCAGCCCGCTCCCATCTGGGTCGAGGTGCTCATCGGCCTCGTCGACGACGAGGATCTCGATGTTCTCGAGCGCCTCGTGGACCCAGTCGGGTAGGAGCTGGAGCACATCGTCGACAACTGATTCAAACGTGTCCTTGTTCAATTTGGATCGTTTGCGCTAAATGTTCTGTATGCTCGCCATCGTAACTCGCGGGATCGCTTGGCCGCGATTCTAAGGGTTTGGCGTATTCTCCTACCACTCACGCGACAGCGTTTAGACTGACATGGGCGCGACACCGAACAGCCTGACGGCCGATCTGATCGGCATGATTCGCTCGAAGCCGATCGGCGAAGACGATCTCGTTGCGGCCGCGCATTTCGTGCTCGATACCGTTGCCTGCGTGATCGGCGGCCGGGAAACGCCCCCGGGAAAGATCCTGATCGATTGGTACCGCGGCACCGGCGATGCCGGGCGCCATGCGTATCTCGCGAGCGGACTCGCGCATATCCTCGAGATCGACGATCTGCACCGAGACTCGGTGACTCATCCCGGCGCGGTCGTAATTCCTCCGGCTTGGCACGTGGCCAGGCACAGCGGCCGCAGCGGGCGCGATTTTCTAGTCGCCGTGCTGCAAGGCTACGAGGCGATGACGCGTATCGGCATGGCTGTTGGCCCAGCGCACTATAAGGTCTGGCACAACACCTCGACATGTGGGCCGTTCGGTGCGGCGATGGCCTGCGCCGCGTTACTCGAGCTCGATGACACACAAACCGTTTGGGCACTTGGTAATGCCGGGACCCAGTCTTGCGGTCTCTGGCAGTTTCTGCCGGACGGCGCGATGAGCAAACATCTGCATACGGCGCACGCAGCCGAGGCAGGCGCGATTGCAGCGAGTCTCGCGGCCCGCGGATTCACCGGACCGGCCCACATACTCGAGGGCGAGCGCGGCTTCTTCCGCGCGCTATGCCCCGATCCGAAGCCAGAGGCTTTGCTCGCACAACCCGACGCGCCGTGGCAGCTCGTCAGAACGTCGATGAAGCCGTGGCCGTGCTGCCGGCACGTGCACCCGGCCGTCGATGCCGCGCTCGAGGTCCACGACGCGTTGAATGGCGAGGAGCCCGTGAGCGTCGAGATAGCCACCTATCAAGCCGCGCTCGACGTTTGCGACCGACCGCAGCCCGACACGCTGTATGCGGCGAAGTTCTCGCTGCAGCACTGCGTCAACGCGGCACTCCGCAACGGCCGGGTCGATTTCGATTCATTCGACGACAGCCACCGTTCGCGGCTCGCTGGCGCGTCGCGCAGCACGTCGCTTGCGGTGTCGAAGGAATTCGATCAAGCCTACCCGGCTCGATGGGGTGCCGCAGTTAGCGCGACGACCGCTGCCGGCAAGACAGTGAGCGCCGCGCGAGCGGACTGCCGCGGCGATCCGGAGGCGCCGTTGTCGTCCGACGAGATCGTCGCGAAGGCACAGATGGTTATGCGCCGAGGTGGCATCGAAGACGCCGCGCTGATCGAGGAGATTCTCGCGATGCCGAATGCAGCCCAGCTGTCGGGTTTCCCATCGCTCGGAACCATCGCGGCGGCTGGGCGCTAGGACGTTCCCGCGCCCCGGACGGCTTGACCGTCCACTCGTAGCCCAATCCGACGAATGCCGACTTGCGGATAGCGGTAGAATCTACGGAGTCGAAAGGCTTGGGCGCCAACAAGAATAATGGAAGTCCTGCAGCTTCTAATTAGTGGCATATCGCTCGGCTGCGTCTACGGGCTGATCGCGCTCGGCTTCGTCATCATCTACAAGGCGACCGAGATGGTGAACTTCGCCCAGGGCGACATCATGATGCTCGGCGCGTACGCTGCAATTACGTACATCAACATTGCGGGCATGCCATTCTTCTGGGGTGTGCTTGCTGCGGTCGCGACGATGGCCGTGTTCGGCATCGTCGTCGAGCGCGTCGCGCTGCGGCGGATGATCGGCGAGCCGCCGTTTGCCGTGCTGATGATCACCGTCGGTCTCGGTTTCATCTTTCGTGCGGCTGCAGGCGCAATCTGGGGCAACGAGCCTCGGACGATCGCCTCGCCGTTGACGGGTGGCGTCTTGCGCCTTGATGACGTCACGATCGGCTATGAGAACCTGGCCGTCATGGCCGGAACGGCCGTGTTGTGCTCGGGCCTCTATCTGTTCTTTCGGTTTTCGCGGCTCGGGATCGCGATGCAGGCGACGTCGCAGAATCAGCTCGCGGCTTACTACGTCGGCATTCCGGTTACGCGCATCGTCTCGATCGTCTGGGCGCTGTCGGCGGCGATCGCCGCGATCGCCGGCATTCTCGTCGCGCCCGTGTCACTGATCGACCCGTCGGTCGGCTTCGTCGGCATCAAGGCGTTCGCGGCGGCCATCGTCGGTGGCTTCGGCAGTCTGCCGGGCGCGATTGTCGGTGGGCTTATCGTCGGCATCGCCGAGCAGTTTGCAGGCCTATACGGGCCCGCGGGCTCGGCCGACATCACGGCCTATGCGTTGCTTCTGGTCATGTTGTTCGTGCGGCCCGAGGGTCTATTCGCGACGCTGCAGCGTAAGAAAGTCTGATGCGCTTCATATTCAAGACCCGTTACCAGCAAGACATCGCAATCTTCAAGCACGAGGGTCAAAGACTCTGGTTCGGCTTGCTCTTCGTCGTTGTGCTCGTCGCGCCTCTGGCGTTCGGCACGTTCTATCTCGGCGAGTTGACGCTTCTTTATATCTATGCGATTGCCGGTCTCGGGCTGATGCTGCTCGTTGGCTACACCGGTCTGGTCAGCCTCGGTCACGCGGCGTTTCTCGCAATCGGCGCGTACACGCACGCAATCCTGTTGACGGCCGGCCTGCCGTTTCCGCTAGCGCTCGTGCTCGCGAGCCTGTTCTCGGCGTTGATTGGCGGGATCGTCGGCTTGCCGGCGATGCGCATGACCGGGCTCTATCTCGTGATCGCGACCGTCGCGTTCGCGTTCATCGTCGAGTACGTCATCGAGCGGCTCGAGCCGCTGACTGGTGGCTTCAGAGGCATGGTTGTGCCGCGTCCTGAGCTGTTCGGCATCGATCTCGGCGCATCGGTGCCGTATTACTACGTTTGCTTGTTACTACTGACGCTCGCGCTCGTCGCCGCGCTCAATCTGCTGCGCAGCCCGACGGGCCGCGCGATGATCAGCATTCGCGACTCGGAGATCTCGGCGCAGGCCGTTGGCGTCGATCTGGCGCGAACGAAAAGCGTCGCATTCGCGATCTCCGCCGGATTCACTGGCCTCGCCGGTGGACTGTTCGCGCATTCGTTCGGTTACCTGTCTCCGGAGACGTTCACAGTGCTGATGTCGATTCAGCTGCTGCTGATGGTCGTCGTCGGGGGCCTCGGCTCACTGCACGGCGTCGTGTTCGGCGCGATCTTCATCATCTTGCTTCCGCAGGGTATCGCGATCCTACGCGATTGGGTCCCGCCGGCTGTCGGCGAGCTGCCTGGGCTCGAGCCCGGGCTGTTCGGCCTGATACTCGTGCTCGTGCTGATTTACGAGCCGCTCGGGATATA
>JAHEEN010000075.1 GCA_024640685.1 Rhodospirillaceae bacterium | reverse complement strand
CCGGCCTCGGCACCGTCGCGACCGTGCTTCCATGAGCCCTCGAGATCGACGAGCTCTGCAATCTCGGGCGTGTCGCCCTCGAAGAGCTCGAAGTTCTGCGAGATCTCGCCGCAGTACCAGACGTTGCCGTCGACGTCTTGCGCGTACCAATCGTCGGTATCCTCGATCGGGATGCCGTCCTCGGTCACGATATCGGTCACTGTGACGCAGTGAATGCCGTCGATGAGCTTCGTGTCGGTTGTGACTTCGACCGTGATCGTCTCTTCTTCGTCGGCGTAGACCCAGCGGTTGCCCGCGACCAACGGGAAGTAGGGATTCGGTGCGACACTCACGCCGATCTCTGTCGGGTCGACGAAGTTGGCGGCGAAGTCGAGACCGAAGTCGGGCTCGTGCGTTGCATCGTCCAGCGCTTCGCACAGCTCCATGCGCGCGCTGAAGACTTCGCCGCACTCGTCGTTGCCCTCGTCGAGGGCTTCTTCGGCGTCGGCAAGGCACTGATCGTCCGGCATCGCCTGGTCGATGCATTGCGCCGTCGCCGTGAAGAAGTCGTCGCGCAGGTCGGCCGCGCATGCGAACCGCAGCAAGCTTGCACTCGTGCTACAGCTGGCGTCCTGCGCGACGGCGGCATGCGGTACCACAGCCGCAATCACAGTGGCGAGCAACCCCGGCAATGCCGATCCCCCCGCCAACGCAGCGGCGCTCGCGAGCTTTGCCGGTTGGAATCCGAGCGATTCGTTGTCGTTCATGGTCTGGCTCCGTTAAAGGTTTCGTCTCTGTGACGTACGCGCGCGCTAATTCCTTCTCGAGCCGTTGCGCGGGGTCTTGCAGTGTTGAGTTACCGCAGCCTCTGCCGCGGAAGTTCGCTGATGGATACGGTGTCGTCGGGTAGGTCCGGTGCGGCGATCAGCGCGACGAACGTCTCGGCGCTCTCTGCGACTGCGGCAATGAGGCCGCGATGTCCATCGAGGCAGCCAGCCTTGAGGAAGAAGCTCGAAACGAATGTCCACAGCGATCGCAGCAGCGTCACCGGCGCGGTGTGTCGGGTCGCCGATGTGCGGCGGCGCAGGCGGGCGCGATCGACCGTTGCGACGAACAAGCCATCGAGAGAGTCGACGGCTTCGTGCCACAGCGGGCCCTTCAGTAGTCTGCGGCGCGTATCTCTGGCGAGCTCGGGTTGCTCGCCGATCGCCGCGGCGTCGAACTGGTAGCGGTGGCGGTTGTAGAGTCGCGTGGTCCAAACGCGCCGCCCGTTGCCCCATCGCAGCGGCTGGCCCATGAATAGCCGCCGGCTCTCGATCGCAAAAACGCAGTCGGGATGATCGATATCGAGCCGCCGCAAGCTCGCGAGCAGGCTGTCGCTCAGGAACTCGCCGGCCGTAAGCCCGAGAATCCACTCGCCGGCCGCAGCGCCTGCGGCGTGATTACGCGCGCTGCCGCCAAGCTGATCGTCCCGCACGATGATGTGCGTGTTGCGGTACCAGTCGCAGAGTGCGATCAGCTCGTCACTGGCGGTTGGAGCGTGAACGATGACCTCGGTGAACTCGCGTAGACTCGTCAGTGTCAGCTCGAGCAGCGTGATGCTGTGGCGGGCGATGACGACAGGAAATATCCGCTCAATGGGCATGATCTCGCGCCTGCCTCCCTGGCTACTGCGAAGCCGGCTGCACAAGCCGGCGCATGGATCGTGGCGATCCTCTTGGCTAGGGACGTGCGAGGGCGCGAAATCCTTCGCGGGGACTGCGAAGTGTCAGAACTTCCAGACGAAGCCGATCGATGGGATTCTCGGCAGGTACTCGAGCGTTTTGAGCTCTAGGCCGCCGCCTTCTTCCTCATCGAGAATTTCGTACTCGATGCAGCAGGGATTCTCGCGGCCGAGGACGTTGTTGAGCTCGAGGAAGACAGCGAGCGAGCTGTCATCGAACTCGAACTTGCGCGTTACGCGCAGATCGACCGAGCGGTAGTAGCCGAGGCGATCGCCGTTCCTCGCTGCGGCGGTCGCAACAGGAGCCGGGCCTGTTTCATCGAGTGTGACCGCCGTCGTCGGCCAGCCGGTGCGCGCCAGCACGCCCAGGCCGACGTTCCAGCGCTGCGTGTCCCAATTAATCCCCGCAGACAGCGCATGCGTTTGGTCCCAGCTGCGATAAACGTCGATGTCGGTGACTTCGTCGACGACCTCGGACCACGAATAGCCGAGCCACCACGTAATCGGATACGCGAGCTGTTGGCTGAAAAGCACCTCGACGCCGCGCGCATCGGCCGAGTCCGGCGCAATCCGGATGCGATCCGGCTTGAGCTCCGGAAGCAGCGCGAGCGTATTCAGCAAGTTCTCGTAGCGGGGCCTGAGCCGGCGCATGCGTTTCTCGTAACTCTCGATGCGTAGGCTCAAGCCTCCGGCGAACGTATGCTCGAGGCCAATGACGACATGATCGGACTGCTGCGGCTCGAAAAACTCGTCGACGCCGTCTTCGACTTGCAGCTCGTTGATGGCTTGCGACTGGAAAAAACGACCGATGCTACCGCGCAAAAACGTGCGCTCGGCAAGCCGATAACGCAGGCCGATGCGCGGACTCAACGTCTCGCTATTAGCGCGGTCAAGCGTTTGCTTGTCCCATCTGATCCCGAAGTCCGTCGTCAGTCGGTCCGACGGGTTCAACCGTAGGCTTAAGTAGGCGCCATAGTGACTGCCGGTCGGAGTCACTTGAATCGACTGGTTACGCGACGATGCGGCCGTAGCTTGGGGGACCGCAAACAACAGATCGAACTCCGCCTGGTCACGGTAGTCGTAACGGGCCCGTGATCGATCCAGGTTCGCACCGAAGCTGACGAGCAGCCGATCGCTGTAGGCCCATTGCCAGTCGCTTTTCAGCGTCGCGATAGAGATGTCGCGGTCGTCGAATAGCGTGCCTACGCTGACGCCGGGCTCGTCGACGAATCCGTTGCGGGTGCGCGCGAGCTGCGAATTCGCAATGATCGTCGTGCTCGTCAGTCCGTCGCGTGGCGAGTAATCGGCTCGCAGCCACGCGTAGTGCTCATCGTCCTCGGCGGCCGCCTCGCGGCTGCCGTCGGCGTCGGCTAGGGCAATTCGATCGGCGAAATAGAGGTAGTTCGCCGCGAGTCGCAGCCCGGGGCGGATGTCCTTCGCGAGCTTTGCGTAGGCGTCTAGGTACTGAGGTTGGCCGAGATGCGAGCTATGCGCGTCGAACAGCAAATCGAGGTTGCTGCGCCGGATCGATGCAACCCATTCGCCGTTGCCGCTATCGAAGCGCCCGGCGCTCAAGAATCCGGTGTTGAAAAAGCTCAAGCTCAACTCGTGGTAGCGCTCCTCGGGCGGTGTCATCGAGGCGATATCGATGACGCTGCTCATGCGGTCGCCGTAAGCGGCCGGGAATCCGCCGGTATAGACGTCGATAGAGCGCACGAGCCGCGGGTCGACGGTGCTGAAGATGCTTTGGAAGTTTTTCAAGTGATAAGGGTTGTAGAGGCGTAGGCCGTCGAAGCGCACGAGCGTCTCGCCGACCTCGCCGCCGCGAACGTTGGTTTGCGCGCTGACGCCGTTCGTCGCCGTGCCAGGCAACCGAGCGACAGCGCGCAATGCGTCGTCGCCGAAATCCGGTAAGAATTCGATTTCCTCGCCGGTCAACAGCGCATGCGATGCACCCGCTGCGCGCGTGATCTCATACTGGCTCGCCGCAACGACAACTTCTTCGAGCGCAGCGGCCTGTGTCGTTGCGAGCGCAATGTCGAGCACGACGGTCTCATCGCCAGTCACTTCGACGCTCTCGACAGCGCGCGCGGCATTCGGCGGATAGATCACGCCGATGTGAAACGTGCCTGCAGTCAAGTTGTGAAACGCGAATCGTCCATCCGCATCGGTGACGACGCGCTGGTCTTCTGCCGCGATCGTCACGGCTGCGCCGTCGACCGGTGTACCGTCGCGCGCATCGCGCACGATGCCGGCGACACCGCCCGTCGCTGCAGCGGCGTTTGTGCGGCTGACGGCGCGCACGACGAGATACGTGCCGCCGGGACCCGGCTGAGCCGTGAGCTCCAGTGGTGCGAGTATCTCCAGCAGGGCGCCGTCGGGTTCGCTGGCCGATGGCTCGACATTGACACGTGACCAGGGCTTGACGAGATCCGACGAGTAAAACACCGTAAGCCCAGAACGCTCGAGTACGGCGATCGCCTCCTCGAGCAGCATCCCGCGGGACAATTCGAACGGGCTCTGAGCGAATGCGGGTAGAGAGCCGAAGCAGGCGCAGCTTAGGCTCAAGGCCAGTAGCGTCGCAATCTTGTTCGGCTCCCTCACGGTGCTCCCTCCGTGTCGCGAGCTTCGCAAGCCGCGGCCTTGCTGCCTGCGAATCTCGAGTCCGTTCTCGCCTGGAACGCCCACCGGCTGCCGGGATATGACGCCCTGGCTAGTTTTTAACACACAAAGCTGTGCGCGTCGGTGAGTTTCCACACACGGCCGTATCGTTATCGATCTGCCGCTGGATTGCCGACTGATCTCTGTAAGCTCACTGTGTTCTCTGGCTGACCTCGATCGCGCCGTCGTCGCGCAACGCGTACGTGAAATCCGTCGTCGACAGTACGACCTCGAGGGCCTCGAGCGGAGACAGTGCCGCCGCGTCGCCGTGCAAAACAACGCCACGCGCCTGCGTTTCGGTCAGCGGCGTGTCGAAGCGCAGCTCGCGCCCGGTCTCGTTCGCGACCCAGTCGAGGAATGTGACCAATGTCTGGCCCTCGATTTGCGGTGTGCCCGCCAGCGATTCAACCCACGCCCATTCGGGGGCATATGGAGAGAACGCGTCGCGAGTAATGTTGCCACCGGCGGCGACGCGCAGCTGCTCGCCCGCTGAGCCGAACACGTCCGCTTGCGCCGCGCTGCCGGAAATACTGACGGCACCGTTGCGCACGCGCACCCGAATCGATCGTGGCTCCGTAGCGACTTCGAACTGCGTGCCGATATCTCGCACGGTGCCCATCGGCGTTTCGATCGCGAATGCTCGGCCGAGCACTTCGTCACCGGAGTCGATGTAGATCGCGCCCGCTGCGAGCCAGAAATCAGTCGTGTCGGCAATCGTGACGCTCGAGGCGGCATCGATACGCAGAGATCCGCTGCCTGCCAGCTGTAGCGCGAGGCGGCCATCGTTCGCAGTGCGAATCTCCGCGCCAGTCACAATTGGCGTCTGCAACGAGCTTAGCCGCTCGAACGTGTCGCTGCCCGGAGCGCGCATTGTGACGTTGCCTTGAACGACGCTCACCGATGCAATCACGACGGTCGTGTCACGCGGCACGAGCTGAACGATCATGGCCGACGCGATCCCGATAATTGCAACGCTTGCCGCGGCGGCGAGCTGCCAGTTTCGCGCGCGTCGGGCGCGAACCTTCGTCTGCCACGCATCGTGAGCGGCTGCATACACGTCTTGATACGCTTCGTCGGGCGGCATCGCGCGCCGCCCCGCGGCACCGATCAGCGCGCCGAGCGCGTCGTCCTGTTGGCTTTTGCCGGTCGCGATTCCGCTACCGTGAACGCCTCTGCGGGGTTCGTCATGCATGATCGGCTCCTTGAATCGAAATCGGGTCGTCGCCGAGCGGGTCCAGTGCGCCGCCGATTGCCTGCATCGCCTCGCGGAATGCGTTGCGTGCGCGTGTCAGCGCCGACTCGGCAGCTTTCGGCGACACGCTGAGTCGGCCTGCAATCTCGGCGACAGACAGCCCATCGACGTACTTCCACTCGAGCACGTCGCCATAGCGGCTCGGCAGACAGTCGAGTGTCGCTTGAATTAGCCGCAGGAGCTCACCGCGCCGGGCGAGGGCTTCGGGCTCCTCGCGCGTTGGTCCGGCAAGGAACTCGAGGATGCTGCGAATCGCCGTCTCGTCCTCTAGTAACGTGACGTGCTGCGGTCGGCGCGCCAGTCGGCGACCGCGATCGACGATCGCGTTGCGGCAAATCTGACACATCCAACCGTACAGCGATGCTTCGCCGCGATAGGAGTCGAGTCGCTCGAATGCCTTGCAGAACGTCTCCTGCGCAACGTCGCGTGCTTCGTCCTCGTCGCCGTCGAGCCGCGCCAACGCGAATCGGTAGAGCTTGGGAAAAAAATCGTCGAACAGCGCCTTGAATGCGCGCTGATCGCCCCGCAGCAGCCGTTTGGCGATGGCTTTATCGGCGTGTACGACGTTCAAGATCTCGCTTCCTGCTGAATCTGTCTCCTAGAGACGTCTCGGTTGCGAAAATCCTTCGTCGGGCAGCCAGCACGCAATCGACTCGCCGCGCATGGGCCCTACGTATCGCGCGTCAGGGACGGGGCTCGATAACGATAGAGCCGTCCCAGCGTAGCGAATAGTCAAATTCGGTCATAGATAACATCACGTCGAGGGCCTGCATCGGCGTCAGATTCTCGGCGTCGCCGCGCAATACGGCTGTGCCGACGCTCGTCTCGGTTAGTGGCGAGTCATAGCGGATCGGACGGCCGGTCTCCCGCGCGACCCAGTCGAGAAACTGCGTCAGCGGCCGGCCGTCGATGATCGGCGTCCCGGCGAGCGTCTCGACCCATGCCCAGTCACCGTCGTGCGGCATTATGTAGTCGCGCACGAGATCGCCGTCGCCGTCGACGTGCAGCTGCTCACCGGTCGATGCAGTGACGTCGACACCGGCGCTCGTCACGATGCGCGCATCGCCGTCGCGCACGCGCAGCCGCAGCGAATCGTCGCCGACCGTGGCTTCAATCTGGCTGCCGATCTCACTGACGGTCGCGAACGACGTTGCCAGGGCGTACGGCTCACCGACAACGGTTGCGCCGACATCGACGTAGGCTGCGCCGCGAGTCAGCTCGAAGCGCCGCGCCGACTCGATCATAACCTGCGTTCCGGCATCGAGTCGCAGCGAGGCGCCATCGGCAAGTGTCAGGCCCAATCGACCGGCCTCAGTCGCGCGCAGCTCGGTGCCTGGCACGATAGGTGCGTTGATGCCGCGTAGCGGCTCCCACTCGGATCGACCGGGCGCGCGAACCAGCACTTCGCCTTGAACCAAGCCCGAGGTCGCAAGCGACGGGCGGTCGTCCCGAAAGCCCAGTGCATAAACGAGTGCCGCCGCGACGAATGCCCCGAGGGCGATCGCCGAAAGCACGATCGAGCGCCGGTATGGGCTCGTGCCGATCGATTCGACCGGGCCGCGAAGCGATTGGCCGTTGTCGTCGCGCGCGCTGCTGCCCGCCTGAGAATCCGGCTGTTCCATGCTATCGATCTCCGTCGTTTTTCGAGTTGCCGCGCAGACTATAAGTCATCCGGCGCGTGCGTACTCCGCGTCGAGCCGACTCGCTGAGACTCAGCAGTGGCAAGCCGCGCGGGGTGTCGCCGAGTCGAGTATAGTCGGCGTCCAATAACAAAGAACTGTCCACTGGGGGAATCCCATGTCGCAAGGCCTGCAGGCGGCGCTTGCCGTCATGCCGATCATTGTTGCCGCCGTGCTGCTCGTCGGCTTCCGGATTGCGGCGCGTACGGCGATGCCGATCGTCTATCTGCTGGCCGTGCTGATCGGCGCGGTTCTCTGGCAGATGCCGCTCGCGCAGCTGGCCGCAGCCACCGTGCAGGGCCTCGTGATCTCATTCGATATCTTGTTCATCATTTTCGCAGCGATCCTGCTGCTGAATACGTTGAAGCGCTCCGGCGCCGTCGCGGCAATTCGTGCTGGCTTCACGACGATCAGCCCTGACCGACGCATTCAGGTTGTCATCATCACGTGGCTGTTCGGCAGCTTCATCGAGGGGGCATCGGGATTCGGCACGCCCGCAGCCATCACGGCGCCGCTGATGGTCGCGCTCGGCTTCCCGGCAATGGCCGCCGTCATGCTCGGCATGATGGTACAGAGCACGCCAGTCACGTTCGGCGCGGTCGGCACACCGATCATCGTTGGCGCTCGCGGCGGCCTGGACAGCCCCGACGTCGCCGCGCAATTGAGCGCTGCCGGCCTCGACATGACGGAGTACCTGCGCATCGTCACGACCGACGTCGTCATCGTGCACGCGATCGTCGGCACGATCATGCCGCTGTTCATGGTCGTCATGATGACGCGGTTCTTCGGTGCGAATCGATCATGGTCGGAGGGGCTTTCAATTGCGCCGTTCGCGCTGCTCGGCGGCGTCGCATTCACGGTGCCGTACACGTTGACCGGGATTTTCCTCGGCCCGGAGTTTCCATCGATGCTCGGTGCGCTCGTGGGTCTTGCTATCGTGACGACGGCTGCGCGGAACGGCGTGTTGGTTCCCAACGACACGTGGGACTTCCCCGCGCGCGATACCTGGCCCAGCGATTGGATCGGCCGTTTCGAGGCGCATATCGATGCACCCGACACGAACATGTCGGCGCTGCGCGCATGGTCGCCGTATCTGCTCGTCGCCGTATTGCTCGTGCTGACACGCTTGCCGCAGCTGCCGCTTGGCGAATGGCTGCGCTCGGTCGTCTTTCGTTGGAACGATATCTTCGGCACGCAGGTTTCGGCAGCGACGACGCCGTTATACCTGCCGGCTGCGATGCTGTGCGTAGCAGCCGTTGCGACGGTGTTCATTCACGGCATGCGTGGCTCGCAGTTTCGCGCTGCGCTTGGTGAGTCGACGCGCACGTTGCTCGGCGCAGGATTCGTGCTCGTGTTCACCGTGCCGATGGTGCGTATCTACATCAACTCCGACGTCAACGCGCTCGGAATCTCGAGCATGCCGATCGCGATGGCCGATTGGGTGTCGGTCAACGTCGGTGCGGTCTGGCCGTTCTTCGCGCCGATCATAGGCGCGTTGGGCGCATTCATCGCCGGCAGTAATACCGTCAGCAATTTGATGTTTGCGCTGTTCCAGCACGGCGTTGCGACCGCGCTTGGCATGTCCGCGGCGTTTATCGTCGCGTTGCAGGCCGTCGGCGCCGCGGCTGGGAACATGATCGCGATACACAACGTCGTCGCCGCATCGGCGACGGTCGGATTGCTGGGTCAGGAGGGTGCAACGCTGCGCAGGACCGTGCTGCCGACGATCTACTACCTGACCGCGGCCGGCATACTCGGTCTGATCGGCATCCACGTCATCGGCGTCGCCGATCCGCTCGGTTAGCGCTAGCGTCGGGTCGACCGCCTGCGGCTGCGGCGCTCGCTTTCCCAGAGTTTCCAGATAAACGCGGCCTGGATGCTTGCACCGCTGTCGTCGAGGTGCAGCGGGCTCAGCTCGTTCTCGGCGCCGCTGTTGAGCCAATACGATGCCGAGATGCCGAACACGAGCCGCTCGTTGATCTGCCGTGTCAGCGCGGCCGTCAGGCGCGAGCCGACGTAGCCGCTCGTCGAATCGAAAGCGGGTCGCTCGGGCGTCGCGAACTGCGGCTCGACTTCGTAGTAGTAGTCCATGAAGTCTTCGCTGGCCCAGCTCGGCTTAAAGCGCAGGCTCAGCAGATTGTCGCCGCCAAAGACTTGATCGCGGCGATATTCGAGCTCGGGACTGAACAGCAAACCGCGCGACGTCGGATCGACGCCATCGAAGCTGATGCCGGCCCTGAGCTGCAGTGCGAGTAATAACTCGCCTTGCGTGGGTGTGCGGTTATCGAGCTTGATCTCGAGCTCCGGGCCGATCTCGAGCATGAAATCCAGATCGGGCATTGCTTGACGTACGGCGATCTCGTCGCTGTCCTCGCCGAACGTAAAGTCCAAGTCCACGCCGAGCCGTACGCGGCGGGTCTCGATAATCTCGCCGCGCGCGACTTGATCGAGGTTCTCGCCGAAGTTCAGGAACGAGCCCCGATAGAGCGGGATCGGTATCGGCAGTATCGTCAGATCGGACTCGGCTGAGCCGGGGTAAACGGGTGCGTAACGGCCGAATGCTGCGAGCCTGAACTCCCACAACGCAGGCCTTTCGGCATCGCCGGCCTCGTTCTCGTCCGTTCCCTGCGCAAGCGGTGCGTCGATCGCGAGCACGGCGAGGAATGCCCCGAAAACGGCAGTAGGTAAGTGGGCTATACGCATCGGGATATCGACCTCGTCAGCGCGTTGCGCGTTGCGACGGGGTTCAGCATAGCAGCGGCCCGGCCCGGCAACTGTGGTCGCCGTCGCAGTCCCGGTCGGGCCTGTACGAGCGTCAATAGGCCATCGCGTAGCAATCGCGGCGCGCGTCAGCGCCTGCAATCAGGCTGCCCGAGCGCGGGTCGCGCATGACGATCGTCGCGCACGACGGAATGCCCAACGCAGGTGCGCGATAGATTTCGTGGCCGCGTGAGACCAGATTGCGCAGCGTCGACAGCGGAATGACCGATTCGGCATTGACGCGATTGAAACCGGTATCGTGTGGCCAGAACGATTCGTAGAAGTGCAGCGTTTGCACGCGCGGCAGCTGAATCGCGCCGTGCATGTTCGGATACCAGAGCTCCTCGAACTCGACGATATTCAAGAACGTTTGCAGGATCGTTTGCTCCTGGTTGTCACCGCCCGGCGTGCCGATCGCGAGAAATGGCTCGCCCTCGCGCAGCACGATGCTTGGCGTCAGCGTATAACGCGGGCGCGAGCGCGGCCTGAGATGTGCGGCACGCATCGGATCGAGCCAGAATTGCTCGCCGCGCACGCTCATGCCGATCCCGGTGTCGCCAAGGATCACAGCGCCGCCGATCCAACCGCCGCTCGGTGTTGCATCGAAGACGTTGCCGTCGCTGTCGATGACCGAGATATGCGTCGTGTCTTTGACGACATTGGGGTGATCGACGCCGGCGACGAGATTGTCGGTGTCCGGTACGCCGACACCGGCAATCCAATACGGCCACTCGTCAACGTTGGAGTCGTACGGTAGCGGGTCGCCGGCGCGAAAATCGCTCGAGGCCGTTGTCATGTCGATCAGCGCTGCGCGCTCGCGGGCATATTCCTTCGACAACAGGCCTTCGCCCGGCACGTCGACGAAATCCGGATCGCCGAAGTAAGTATCGCGGTCGGCATACGCGAGCTTCATCGCTTCGATCAACGTGTGTAGGTAATCCGCGCTGTTGTGCCCCATGGCCCTGAGATCGAAGTTTTCTAGAATGTTCAGCGTCTCGAGCAGCATCGGCCCTTGGCTGTTGAACGATTGCTTGTAGACCGTGTAGCCCTTGTACGTCGTGCTCGTCGGTGCCTCGATGCGGGCGAAGAACTCGCTGAAGTCGTCGAGCTCGAATGGCGCGCCGTTCTCTTGCAGAAACTCGACGATGTCCGCGGCGATGTCGCCTTTGTAGAAGCGATCGCGTGCCGCGGCGATGCCTGCTTCGCGGCCGTCGCCGCTCGCATCGCGCTCGGCCTCGACCATCTTCCGCAACGTTGCGGCGAGGTCGGGCAGGCGGATCGTCTCGCCCTGGATGTAGTACGAGCCGTCGGGCTTCAGCCAAACGCGGCGATTCGTCGGCCACTGCGTGATGAAGCCGCGCTCGCGCTGAATGGCGCTTGCCGTGCGCGGGCGCAGCGGGAAGCCCTCCTCGGCATATTCGATCGCGCGCCGGGCGACGGTCTCGAAGCTCATCGTGCCCCAGCGCTCGAGCACCGTCAGCGCGGCGTGAATCGCACCCGGCACGACCGCGGGGTCGAGCCCATAGCCCAGCAGGTCCTTGCCGCGGTCGCGATACCATTCGATTGTTGCCTGGCGGGGCGCCCAGCCTTGGCCTGCAATCGACACGACGCGGTCCTCGTCGCGTGGATAGACGAGCACGAGCCCTTCACCGCCGAGCCCATAGAGGTCCTGCTCGACGACACCGCCGACGAGCATCGCCGTGACGCCCGCATCGAACGCATTGCCGCCGTCCATCAAGACCTCGAGCGCCGCGGCCGATGTCAACGGGTGTCCGGCCGCGACGCCGGCGTTGCGGCCTAGCACCGGCGGGCGGAGATCCGACGGCACGACGGTAATCTCCTCGAGCGCCGGTTGCGTCGCCGGTGCCGTTTGCGCCGGGGCTGAGTCCGGTGCCGTGCAGCCGGCGAATAGGCACAGTGTCGTCAATGTCACGAGCGTGACGTTCGTCGGGCGATCGGGTGTCTTCATGGGATCGGCGCGCCGTTGGATCGTGGGCTAGGCCTTGGATTCTGCGCGCTCGCAGTCGAAGCGTAAAGTTTCTGCGGCGTACGACGGTGTCCGTATACGTTGATGACAGACTATCGTTTGCTAGTTTCGGTAAGGGGCGACGCGGGAGGCGTTAGCGCAGTGGGGCGAGTATCACCACCCCCGGGTCCGGGTACGCTGTGAATACATCCCTGTACGCTCGGCGCGCGCCATCCCTGGCGCGCGACGCCCCGGCCCCGGGGGTGGTGATACTCGCCCCCGCTTGGGCTATCCGTGCGCTGAGATCTCCGCGACCACTGAGGCGGAGGCGACACCGCGGAGGGCTTTGTTGCGGAGACGCCATGAACCCGTCCGTGGGGGCTCGGCGGCCGCCATCCCTGGCGGCCGACGCTCCGCAACAAAGCCCTCCGCGGTGTCGCCTCCGCCGGGCGGCCTCAACCGGGATTGCCGGCGGCCGCCGGTCTTTCATCGACGTCTAGGGGCATTAAACCCGGCGTATGGACCTTCTCACCTCAGAAGCGATTCGCGCGATAGTCGTCGAAAGCTTGCACGATCTCTGCCTGCGTGTTCATGACGAACGGGCCATGGCGGGCGACCGGCTCGCCGAGTCTTTTCGCGGCTATCAACAGGCAACGCGCGGGTCTGCCGGTCGTGCCCAAAGTGACGCGCTCGCCCGCGTCAAGCACGCCCAAGTGGCGTGTCGGCAGCGGTGTTGGCTCCTCGCCTATCGTCAGTTCGCCTTCGATGCTGAATACGACGCAGGCGTGCGAGGATGGCACGCGTTGGCTGAACGTCGCGCCGGCCGGCAGCGCGACATCGAAGTAGATCGGCTCCGTTGAAGGGCGCTTCGCAGGGCCTGTAGTGCCGGCGTCGGTCGTGCCGGCCACGACGCGAACGACGGCGCCGTCGTCTTGGCGCTCCTCAGGGATCGTCGCACCATCGAATTCCTGATATTCCGGCGCCGTCATCTTCTCGGTAGCCGGTAGATTGATCCAGAGCTGAAAGCCGCGCAGCAAGCCGGCGTCCTGCTCGGGCATCTCCGAGTGCACGATGCCTCGCCCGGCCGTCATCCACTGCACGCCGCCGGGCTCGATGACGCCCTCGTGGCCGGCGTTGTCCTTGTGCCGCATCCGTCCGGCCAAGAGATAAGTCACGGTCTCGAAGCCGCGATGCGGATGCGGCGGAAAGCCCGCGATGTAGTCGTCCGGGTTATCGGACTCGAAGCAGTCGAGCAGCAGCAACGGATCGACCATGTCCAGCTGCGGTGAGCCGATGATGCGTGTCAGGCGAACCCCCGCGCCGTCGGATGCCGGGATTCCCGGCGTGATGCCGGCGAGCGGCCGGTCAACTGGCTGGGTCGCTTCATTGGCAGTGCGGGTCATCTAGTGGCTCTCCAGACGTCTGCGACGGTAGGGGTCGCCACGATTCTCCACTGTACGCGCGGCACGTCCGAACCGCTCGTGAAAATCGCGGTTCGACCCCGATTTCTCCGATTTCTCTGCAGGGTTAAACGTTTGCCGCGGTCGGTGCATCTAATTTGACAATGATCTCAGAGAAACACCTGCGAGTCGCTACAATTGTACCCACTGCCAACCGACCGTTTCGTCGCCAGGCAGCTGCGGTTGGCGCCGACGTTTTCTCGTCGGGCCGACGCGCACCGTTGCGACCATCGATCGCTGGGACCACAAAAACAAGCAGGACGCGTAGCGACGTGAGCTCGGTCGATTCGAAAAGCTGGGTTCGGGACGCGCAGAACGGCGACGTCACGGCCTTCGAGCGACTCTACCAGGCTTACGTCAATCGGACCTATGCGCTCGCCCTGCGCATGACCGGGAACCGCAGTGACGCCGAGGATTGCACGCAGAACGCGTTCATCAGCGCCTGGCGAAAGCTCAGTGAGT
>JAHEEN010000074.1:12167-13974 GCA_024640685.1 Rhodospirillaceae bacterium | reverse complement strand
CGCCGGGTGCGATCGCTACGTCATCTCGACGATAGGCTCGGTACGCGCAGCACGAGACATTGATCGAGACCGCGTAGTTGCCCGGCAATAAGCCCTCTAGGCGGTAGCTGCCGTCTGCGCCACTGCGCGTGCGAGCATCGACGTCGGCCGCGTCGTTCCTCGCACGTATCGGAGCGTCGGCGACTGGTGCGCCGGTAAAGTCGCGGACAACGCCGCTGAGGTCTGCCGAGCCGGGCTGCGCGGCGACGCCTGCGGCTGCAGCCGCTGCGATCATCGTCAGCACGACTCTCGTCTTCACGAATCTCGACCGAGCGGTAACTTCGCTTCCCCCGCGACGCGATGCGCGTCGTCTCGTATCGCGATCAATATACTGCGTTGCAACGCGCGTTTCACTGCGCTACAGAATCGGGTGATCATCAGCCGCGCGTTCTGCTGCGGAGCAACAGTGCGTTGCGGAGTAAGCGTCTCAATCCCGCCAACAGAGCCACTTGAGCTAGACTGCCGCCTCCAGTGCCCCGAATTAATGGTGTTGCCATGGCCTACGGTTCGATTGCAGCTATCGTCCGCACGTGTCTTCTCGTCGCCGGTCTCCTGGCGTCGCTGGGCGCTGTCGCCCAACCGAATCCATTCGCCGAGGTCGGCGACTGGCTGCAGGCGCCCGAGAACCGGCCGATGGGCGCTGCAAGCTCCGTCTATACCGACCGCGACGGCAACATTTGGGTCCTCGAGCGCTGCGGGCAGAACAGCTGCGTCGATCGCGACGATTTCTCGCCGATCCATGTCTACAATCGCAACGGGCGCTGGATCAAGAGCTTCGGCAAGGGCTTGCTCGCATGGCCGCACGGTATCTACGTCGACGCGGATGGCAATGTCTGGGTCACCGATGCCCGCGCCGATGGCCGCCGCGGCCATCAGGTCATCAAGCTGACAGCGGACGGCGAGGAGCTCATGCGCTTGGGGCAGGCGGGTGTGGCCGGCAGCGGCCCGAACCAGTTCGATGGCCCGACCGATGTCGTCGTAGCGCCGACCGGCGAGATCTTCGTCAGCGACGGCCACGAGCCGGAATCCAACAACCGCGTGCTGAAGTTCACGGCCGACGGTGAGCTGATCACGACCTGGGGCGGCACGGGCTCTGGCCCCGGCCAGTTCCAGGTGCCGCACATGCTCGCAATGGACTCCGTGGGTCGGTTATTCGTCGCCGATCGCAGCAACGGCCGCATTCAAATCTTCGATCAAGACGGCAACTACATAAACGAATGGCGGCAGTTTGGCCGCGCAACCGGGTTGTACATCGCAGCCGACGACACGATTTATGTGTCGGACAACCAATCCGATGCGACGCGCAACCCCGGCTGGATCCGCGGCATCCGTGTCGGCGATGCAACGGACGGCACGGTCGACGCGTTCATTCCGCTGCCGAACTTCGATCCGTCGATATCGGCCGCGATCGGTGCGCACGGTATCGCGGCCAATGCCGCCGGCGAGATCTTCGGTGCCGAGGTCGGCGCGGCGACAGTCCGCAAATACGTCCGGCGTTGAGGCTAGTCATGCGACTGGCGTCGGCACTGTGGCTCGCGGCGCTGGCCGACGCTTCCGCTCAGCCACCAGCTGCGCAAGACGCCTACGTCGGGCTAGGTCTTGGCAGCTTCGCCTACGAGATCGACTCCGACGGCTCGACTTTCTTCGATACGACGTCAGCGGCCATAGGTTTCTTTTGGCGGATTCGCGCTCAACCGCGACTGGATGTTCGAGTTCTCGTATCGGTATACGGATAAGGCAACGGTGCGTGGACTGCCGACGAGGCTCG
>JAHEEN010000074.1:0-12067 GCA_024640685.1 Rhodospirillaceae bacterium | reverse complement strand
TACACCGCCATCTATAGATACTCGGTCTCCAACTCAACCGCTCGCTCACCTAAGGGTTCAAAATCAGCTTCTGCAGCCGCCAGTTGTTGAGATCGGCAACGTAGAGGACATTCTCCTGCGAGCAATCGAGGCCGTGGATCCAATTGAACTGGCCGAGCTGCTTACCCGACGTGCCGAGCATGCCGAGAATCCTGCCGTCGAGCGACAGTTTGTAGATCCGTCCGGGATGGTCGTCGGCGACCCAAAGATACTGCGGATTCGTATCGGTGATACACAGCGCCCACGGGCGGGTGTCGTCGGGCAGATTCGGATTGACGTTGCCGAGCACGGGCTGCATCGACTTGTCGAACGGCGCATTCGTCACGATGATACGCAGCAGATTACCCTCGGTGTCGAACACTTGGATGCGCCGGTTCGTGCGATCGGCAACGTAGACGTTGCCGTCACGATCGGAGTCGATGCTGTGCAGCAAGTCGAACTCGCCGGGGCCATCGCCGAACGATCCCCAGCTCGTGATCCAGTTGCCGTGCTTGTCGTACTTCGCGACGCGCGAGTTGATATAGCCGTCGCTGACATAGATGTTGTCGTCTTGATCCCATGTGACATCGGACGGTCCGCCGAAGAAGCTGTCGACGGCGACCGCGTCTGCCTGCTCGACGTGCTCGAACTCATCGAAGCCTTCCGGGCGCCGGCCGAGGTTCATGACCGTGTAGCCGGCGGGATCGAACTTGATGACCGTGTGCGCGCCCTTGTCGACGAGCCAGAGATTGTCGTAGCGATCGTAGCGGATCGAGTGCGAGTAACCGAGCCCATAGACGTTTTGGCCGATCTCGCGCAGAAAATAGCCGTTCTCGTCGAATTCGAGCAGCTGGCTCGTCGCATTGCCGTAGAGCGGGCCGCCGTTGCTCGCCGATCCCGGGTGGTTCAACACCATGATGCGTCCATGCGAGTTGACGGCGACGCCCAGCACTTCGCCCAAATTCATCTCAGGCGAATACTTCAGAAAATTTGGCACCGATTCGTACGCAATCAGCGGAATCTCGTAATCGGCGAACTGCGCGGTCGCGGTCGCGGTCCCCAGTAACGTCGCTGCTGCGAGCGCTGCGCTCGCGCGGCGCGCGGACGGACGGGCAAATGGAATGCTCATGCGGGCTCCTCGGGTCGGATTGGGCGGATCGGGATTGTTGTCGTTATTGTCCGATTTTACCGCCTCGGAGCACGATCGGCGCGGAACGCTCGCTGCACGCCGAAACTAGCGGCCGTAAGTCAGATCGTCAGCAGGGAACCCACGATCGCGGCCGCAGCCAGCAGACTCGTACCGGCGATAGTCATTAGCAGCTCACCGAGCGCGCCATCGTCGTTTCGGCCGGTCGCATCCATTCGCTCGTCCACTGCAAGCCTCCTTGGCATCGTTGGTGGGCAGCACCGGTCGTGGCAGAGAAACTATTGCGCCGAACCGGAGAATTACGCCACGATCGACGCTGCCCAATCTGGTCTAAGCAAGAGCCGTGCCAGCTCGGAGACCTCGAAATCCCTACACTTCTGCGGCGATATTGCGCCGTTTTCGCGCGCGCTGCGGCTCGGACGCCCCGTTATTGAGCAGTCGAGGCGCGATCGCATCGCGGTAACGCTCGAGTGCTATAGTCCCGATCGGTGGCAACCTGCCGAAACCGAACTGCTGCTCGTCGTGGAAAAGAACCCGCTGCGCGACTGCCGTGTGTCGCTCGTTGCCATTGCGACCCTTGCCGTGCCAGCGAGCGCTCATCACAGCTTTGCGGTCTACGATGCCGACACGGTCATAACGCTGACCGGCACGGTCGCGCGTTACGACTGGACGAACCCACACGTTTATGTGTTCGTCGACATCGACGGAGAAGACGGCGAGGCCGTCGAATGGGCGCTCGAGGGCGAATCGACGGCGCTGCTGTCACGCGCGGGTTGGAGCCGCACGACGCTAGCACCGGGGGATCGCATATCCGCGCGCGTCTATAGGAACCGCAATCCCGAGCAGCACGAAGCGCGGATTCTGACGGTCGTTACGCCCGATGGCACGACGCTCGGCCGCAGAACCACGAACACGACCCTGCCGAGCGTCGGTGCACGCGATCTTGCAGGCGTCTGGGACGCGCTGCGCGACTACGGAGACTACGAGTTCGTTCGCGGCGCGCTCACGGAACAAGGTACCGCAGCCGTCAGCGCTTTCGATGAGAGCCAGAGCCCCGTGCAGGACTGCCTCGCGTTCGCAACGCCGATCACCACGATTCTCCCGTATCGCAGTGAGATCGAGCTAGCCGGCGACCGGATCTTCATCCGCAGCGAATTCTTCGCCATCGAGCGAATCGTCTACATGGACGGGCGCCGACACGCCGACAACGGCGCGCGCACGGAGCAGGGCCATTCGATCGGCTCGTGGGACGGCGATACGCTCGTCGTCGACACAGCACTGTTTGCCCCGAACCCGATCGGCAACTGGCGCGGTCTGCCGTCGGGCCCGCGCAAGCACGTCGTCGAGCGCTTCGAGCCGTCACCGGATCGCACACAGCTGCGCATCACGTTCCGCGTCGAGGATCCAGACTACCTCGTCGATCCCTGGCAAGGCGAGATCGTCTGGGACTATGTGCCCGACGGCGAGATACTGCCGTTCACTTGCGATCCGGAGGCCGCACGGCGATTCGCAACACCGTAGCGCTCGCGCGATTGGATATCTCGGCTACGGCCCGTAGATGACGTCGGGCAGCCACGTCGCAAGCTCGGGCCACAGCGACAGCAACACCAGCGCGACGATCTGGATTACGACGAACGGCATGACGCCGCGGTAGATATCGCCGGTAGCGACGCTGTCGGGCGCGACGCCGCGTAGATAAAAAAGCGCGAAACCGAATGGCGGTGTAAGGAACGACGTCTGCAGATTGATCGCGATCATGATCCCGAGCCAGACAGGGTCAATGCCCATCGATAGCAGAATCGGACCGACGATCGGCACGACGACGAATGTGATCTCGATGAAGTCGAGCACGAAACCGAGCAGAAACATCAGCAGCATGACGATGAACATCGCCGCGATGTGACCGCCGGGCAAGCTCAGTAGCAGCGCCTGCACAAGATGATCGCCGCCGTAGCCACGAAACACGAGCGAGAAGATCGACGCGCCAATCAAGATTAGAAACACCATGCTCGATACGCGCACTGTCGAGCGCATGACGTCGACTAGGCGCTTAAGCGAGAACTGACCACGACCGAGCGCAAGCACGAGCGCGCCGACGGCGCCGACGCCGGCCGCCTCGGTTGGCGTCGCGAGTCCGGCCATGATCGAGCCGAGCACGGCCAGGATCAGAATCAGCGGCGCCGACAGCGCAAGCAGAATCTGGCCGAGGCTCGCTCGCGGCGCAGCATCCGCGGCCTCGTGCGCGGCGGGCATTGTTGCGGGTTTGACGATCGCAAGCCCGACCAAATAGAGCACGTACAACAGCACGAGCCCCAAACCGGGAATCAATGCGCCCGCAAACAGATCACCGACAGAAACCGTATCCGGCGAGAAGATGCCGCGATCGAGCTGCGACTGGCTATAAGCCGACGACAGCACGTCGCCGAGCAACACGAGAATGATAGACGGCGGGATGATTTGGCCGAGCGTGCCCGACGCGCAGATCGTTCCCGTCGCGACCTTCGGGTCGTAGCCGCGTCGCAGCATTGTAGGCAGCGACAGTAGCCCCATCGTTACGACCGTCGCTCCAACGATTCCGGTGCTCGCAGCGAGCAACATGCCGACGAGCGTCACCGAGATACCTAAGCCACCGCCAAGACGGCCGAACAGGCTGCTCATGTTGTCGAGCAAGTCCTCGGCAATCTGAGCACGCTCGAGCGTCACACCCATGAACACGAACAGCGGCACGGCCATTAGCGTCTCGTTACTCATGATGCCGAACACACGGTTCGGCATCGTGCCGAGAAACGATGCGTCGAACACACCGACGAGCGTGCCGATACCGGCGAAAATCAAGGCCGTACCGCCGAGTGAGAACGCCACCGGGAAGCCCGCGAGCAGGACCACTACGACGGCCACGAACATGACGATCGCGATCCATTCCATGGTCAGTGTACTGCCCTGTAGATGGATCGGCCCAGGCGGATACGAATTTCCGGGACCGGCGATGCGCGGCAGCTGCGCACTAGATCACCTCACCCTGCGGAACGGAGTGCCGAGGCTCGTCGGGCATCCGGCCCGTCAACGTCAGTATTGCCGCGATTGCATTCGCGATGCCCTGCAGCGTCAGCAACATCGCCGTGGTTGGAATCAGGCTTTTTAGGATCGGCACGAACGGATACGGCAGCCCACCAGCCTCGCGCGACGCTTCCTGGATCGCCCATGACGTCGCAACGTAGTCCCAGCTCGCGAACGTCAGGAAAATCGACATTGGCAGCAGAAAGACCGCGGTGCCGGCGAGATCGACGACGGCGCGGCCGTTATCGGACAAGCGGCGGTAAAAAATATCGACGCGCACGTGCTCGTCTTCCTTGAGCGTGTAGGCGGCACCGAGCATGAAGACTGCGGCGTGCATCCACGTGATGCTTTCCTGCATCGCGATCCAACCGAGGTCGAACGCGTAACGCAGCACGACGACGACAAACGTGCCTACGACCATCAGCACCGTGAGCCACGCAATCGCGGCGCCCGTGAAGTCTGCAAGTCGCTCGAGTTGTTGTTTGAGTTTAAGCATCGGTCATGCGAAGCGAGGCGCAGTATCCCGCACTTTCGCCGCGATGTCTTGCGTTACAGACCGATCAAACCCGACACATATCCGAACATGTCATTGAAATTAAACATATTTCAACGCCATGTGCAGTGCGGCTAGCGAGACTCGCGACGATTCTCGAGGCGCTTCAGAAACACCCGCATCTCGCGCGCGGCCTGCACGTCGCCGCGCCGAGTCGCGGCCTCGATACCGCGCGCGTAGCTGCGCTCGGCATCGTCGTTGCGCGCAGCCGTAGCTTGCGCCTGACCGAGCAACTTCCACGCCGCCGAGTAGTCGCCATCAAGCGTAACGGCCGCCTGCAGATGCTCGATTGCATCGATCGGACTGCCCGCCTTGATGTACGCCGTGCCGAGGGCAACGCGCAGTGCGGCGCTGTCATTGCCGCTGGCAAGCAACTGCTCGAGTCGGCCGACGTCCACGATCAGCGCTGCCAAAACGCCGGCGTAAACAACACGAGCAACGTGAAAATCTCCAAGCGCCCAAGCAACATTGCGCATATCGCCGCGTACTTGATCGACGGCGCCATTGCACCGAAGCCACCGGCAACGTCACCGAGGCCCGGGCCGAGGTTATTCAGCGTTGCCGCAATTGCCGCGAATGCCGTGACTTGATCGAGCCCGAACATCATCAGCAACAACATCAACACGCCATAGACGACGATATAGATCGCGAAGAAGCCCCAGACGGCGTCAATGACACGGTTCGGCACGGCTTTGTTGCCGAGCTTGACCGGTATCTCGGCGTTCGGATGCACGAGCCGCATGACTTCGCGTATTCCTTGCTTGTACATCAACAGCCAACGAATCACTTTCATGCCACCAGCCGTCGAGCCTGCACAGCCGCCGATGAAACTCGACAACAGCAACAGAACAGGAAGCGCGCCCGGCCATAGTGAAAAATCGTCGGTCGTGAATCCCGTCGTCGTTCCGATCGAAACGACCTGGAACAAGCCCTTGGTAAACAGATCAATCGCAGACGTGTAGTAACCCGTCGCATAGAGATAGATCAGCACGACGAGTGTCAGTCCGCCGAGTACGCGCACGAATGCTACGAACTCGGGATCCAACAAATACGATCGTAGTCGTCGCTCGCGCCACACCGTGAAATGCAGCGCGAAATTGACGCCGGCTGCAAACATGAAGACGACGGCGATCAAATCGATGACTGCGCTGTCGAAGAACGCGATGCTCCGGTCATGCGTCGAGAACCCGCCGATCGCGACCGTAGAGAAGGCATGGCAGACGGCATCGAATGCGCTCATGCCCGCGAGCGCATAGGCAACCGTGCATGCAACCGTAATTCCGACGTAGATCTTCAGCAGCGCCTTTGCGGTCTCGGTGATCCGCGGCGTCAGCTTGTTGTCTTTGACCGGGCCCGGTGTCTCGGCGCGATAGAGCTGCATGCCACCAACGCCGAGCATCGGCAGCACGGCGACCGCCAGCACGATGATGCCGAGGCCGCCGAACCACTGCAGCTGTTGCCGGTAATAGAGTATTCCGGGCGGTAGAGAATCGAGCCCGGTTAGCACGGTCGCACCGGTCGTGGTCAGCCCCGAGATCGACTCGAAGATCGCATCGACAACCGACATTGCCGGCCGATCGACGAGCAGCAGCGGCAACGCCCCGAACGACCCCAGCACGATCCAGAACAACGCGACGACCGTGAAGCCGTCGCGCAGCCGCATCTCTTGGCGGTTCTCGCGGACCGGCGCCCAGATCGTCAAACCCGAGGCTAGAATGATCAGGAAGGAAATCGCGAACGATCCCCAGACGCCATCTGCGTATAGCCAAGAGACGAGAATCGGCGGCAGCATCGTGACGCTGAACAGCGCGAGCAGCAGGCCGAGCACGCGTTGTACGGCTAATATCGTCAACGCAATTGTCGCGGTCGTGCCATCGACCTAACCGGTGTCAACCTCGAACAACCGCTCGACTTCATCGATTTGCCGACGATCGGCCATGAACAGAATGACGTGATCGTCCTCCTCGATAACGGTATCGTGGTGCGCCATCAACACTTCGTCGTTACGGACGATCGCACTGATCGTTGCGCCCCGGGGAAGCCGAATGTCCTCGATGGCACGCCCGACGACGCGGGACGCAGACTTGTCACCGTGCGCAACCGCCTCGATCGCCTCGGCCGCACCGCGTCGCAGAGAATGAACCTTGACGACGTCGCCACGCCGAACGTGCGCGAGCAACGTGCCGAGTGTGATCTGCTGCGGCGATATCGCTATATCGATCGTGCCGGCGGAGAGCAACTCCGCGTACGCGGGCTTGTTGATCAACGCCATGACCTTGCGGGCGCCGAGCCTTTTGGCGAGCATCGCCGACAAGATATTGGCTTCCTCGGCATTAGTAACGGCGACGAACACATCCGCGCTGTCGATATTCTCCTCGAGCAGCAGCTCCTCATCGGCTGCATCGCCGTGCAGGACGATAGCCTTGTCGAGCTGCTCTGAAATCGCACGCGCTCGCTCGTAGCCGCGTTCGATGATCTTGACCTGGTTCGTGCTCTCGAGTGCCTTCGCGAGCCGTAAGCCGATATTTCCGCCCCCCGCGATGACCACACGGCGCACCGGATCGTCGAGCTTGCGCATCTCGCTCAGGACCGTCCGAATGTCCTTACGCGCGGCAATGAAAAAGACCTCGTCACCGCGCTCGACGACAGTGTCGCCATCGGGAACGATGCCGCGCCCACCGCGATAGATTGCAACGACGCGGCTTTCGACGTTCGGGATGTGCTCGGGTAGCTCGCGTAGTGGGTGACCGACGAGCGCTCCGCCCTCGTGCGCGCGTGCCGCGACCAAGCGCACACGGCCATCGGCAAATTCGAGCACCTGCAGCGCGCCCGGAAAATGAATGAGCTCGCAGATGTGTGCCGTGACGAGCCCCTCCGGACTGATTGCAACGTCAACGGCCAGCGAATCGGCGACGAAGAGCTCTTCCCGACTCGTATACTCGAGAGCACGAATTCGCGCGATCTTCGTTCCTGTGCGAAACAGCGCGTAGGCGACCTCACATGCAATGATGTTGATCTCGTCGCTGTCGGTTAGCGCGATAATCATGTCAGCGTCGGCGGCGCCCGCACGCTCGAGGACTTCCGGATACGCTGCGTGTCCGACGACGGTCCGCACGTCGAGACGATCCTGCAGCTCGCGCAACACATCGGTGTCGCGATCGACGATCGTGACCTCGTTGGCCTCCTCGCGGGCGAGACTATAAGCAGCTGTCGTGCCAACCTGCCCGGCGCCGAGAATTAGAATCTTCATGCTGCGTCGCTGCGCTGAATCGGCGCCAAGTTTACATCAGTTCCAGGCTCGCATAGGCAAGGACCAGCCATTTGGTCCCGGCGCGCTCGAAGTTGACTTGCACCCGTGCGTGCGCGCCGTTGCCCTCGGAGTTCAGCACGACACCCTCGCCGAACTTGCCGTGACGCACGCGTTGTCCGAGCCGTACGCCGGAGGCTTCCGCTTTGTCGATTGACGGTCGTCGGTAGACGGGCCGCGATACCTTGAGTGCCGGTCGCACCTCTTCGAGTAACTCTTGCGGGACCTCGCGAAGAAATCTTGACGGCGTGCCGTAGTGATCCCTGCCATAGAGCCGGCGCTGCTCAGCGTACGTCAGAAAGACCTGCTGCCGTGCCCGTGTCAGGCCGACGTAGCACAGCCGCCGCTCCTCCTCCAATCCTGCCGCATCGCTTGCGGAGCGCTGATGCGGGAACAGCCCATCCTCGAGACCGCAAACGAAAACCACTGGAAACTCGAGGCCCTTGGCCGAATGCAGCGTCATCAGCTGCACGCTGTCCTCGTAGTCCTCGGCCTGCGTGTCTCCCGATTCGAGCACCGCGTAGGACAGGAACTCGACGAGCGGCGGCAGCTCCGAATCCTCGTCGGCGACGAATCCCTGCGCGGCGCTGACGAGCTCCTGCAGGTTCTCGACGCGCGACTCCCCGGCGAGCTTGTCGTTCTTATGATGATCGATCAGACCACTGGCGTGAATGACATGCTCGACCTGCTCTGCGAGCGACATCGATCTCGTCGCCTCGTCGAGCTGCTCGATCAATCGCAAGAACGCCAGCAAGGACGTTGCTGAGCGTTTCGTTATCCGCTCCTCGCTGATGACCGCGGCGGCCGCGCGCCACAGACTCACGCCCATCGCACGCGCTGTCTGACGCACCACGTCGACGGTACGCGCGCCAATGCCGCGAGTCGGCACGTTGACGATGCGCTCGAACGATGGATCGTCGTCCCGGTTCGCGATGAGCCGCAGGTAGGCCAACGCGTCCTTGACCTCTGCACGCTCGAAGAACCGCATGCCCCCGTAGACGCGGTAAGGCAAACCGGCAATCAGCAACGCCTCTTCGAAGACTCGTGACTGGGCATTGGAGCGATACAGCACCGCGACCTCGCTACGGCGCATGCCGGATGCGATGAAATCGGCGATTCGGTTGACGACGAATTCGGCTTCGTCTCGCTCGTTGAACGCAGCATAGAGCTTGATCGAGTCGCCGGCGTCGCCATCGGTCCAGAGATTCTTGCCGAGACGTTCGCTGTTGTTGGCAATGACAGCGTTCGCGGCGTCGAGAATCGTCCCCGTCGAGCGGTAGTTTTGCTCGAGGCGTACGACGAGCGGATCTGAGAAATCGCGCTGGAAGCTCTGCAGGTTCTCGACACGCGCACCGCGCCAGCGATAGATCGATTGATCGTCGTCGCCGACGACGAACGGAACGCTCGAACGACCGGCCAGGAGCTTCAGCCAGTGATACTGAATCGCATTCGTATCCTGAAACTCATCGACGAGGATATGCATGAAGCGCGACTGGTAATGCTCGCGCAGATCGCTGTGCTGCTGCAGTAGCTCCGTCGCCCGTAGCAATAGCTCGGCGAAATCGACGAGGCCCGAGTCCGCACAGACGGTCTCGTAACGGGCGTACAAGTCGATCAGCTGGCGGCGACCGGCATTGCCTTGGTCATCGACATGCTTCGACCTTAGGCCCTCGTCCTTCTGGGCATTGATGAACCACTGAACTTCTTTCGGCGCCCATTCGCTCTCGTCGATCTCGAGTGACCTCAACAGCCGCCGGATCAGCCGCAGCTGATCCTCGGAGTCCATGATCTGAAAGCTAGACGGGAGACCGGCCGCCTCGGCATGCGTCCTGAGCAGCCGGTGCGACAGCCCGTGAAACGTGCCGATCCAAAACTGACGAGTCGGGAAATCGAGCAGCGACTCGATGCGCCCGCGCATCTCCGCGGCCGCTTTGTTCGTGAACGTTACGGCGAGCAGCCGCTGGGGCGAGATGCCCTCGATTCGAATAAGCCAAGCGATGCGGTGCACAAGCACGCGTGTCTTGCCGCTGCCCGCACCGGCAAGGACCAGGACCGGCCGGCTCGGCGCCGTAACGGCTTCGCGCTGAGCCTCGTTCAGCGGCTCGATGATTGCGGTGACGTCCATCGTCGCGGCTAGCGACTAAGCGGACCAGATCGTCGGGACGTAGTGATCCAACAGCAAAAAGCTGAACAAGGCCATCAGGTAGATAATCGAATAACCGAACGTCTTCATTGCGACGTCGGTGCGCGGCGACAGCTTCAGGCGAATGGCGTAGTAAAGGAAACCTGCGCCGAGCGTTACCGCGCCGAACAGATACAGCAAACCGCTCATGCCGGTGAAGTACGGCAACAGCGTGACGTTGACGAGCAATACCGTATAGCAGAGCACGAACGCTTTCGTGATCTCTATGCCGTGCGTCACCGGCAACATCGGCACGCCAGCCTTCGCATAGTCGTCCTTGCGCGCGATCGCAAGCGCCCAAAAATGCGGCGGCGTCCATGTGAAGATGATCAAGAACAGCAGTAACGCGTCGAAGCTGACTTCGTTCGTGACTGCGGTCCAGCCCAGCAACGGTGGCGCAGCGCCGGCGGCGCCGCCGATGACGATGTTCTGCGGCGTCGCGCGTTTCAGAAAGATCGTATAAACGACGGCGTAACCGATCAGGGACAAGAACGTCAGCACGGCCGTCAATAGATTGATCGCGACCGTCAGCAGTCCTAAGCCGACGACACCGAGCAGCAACGCAAAAATGAACGCGTCGCGATCGCTGATCCGCCCGGTCGGCAACGGCCGCCCGCGCGTGCGCGTCATCTGCGCGTCGACGCGTTGATCGACGACGTGATTGACCGCTGCGCCCGACGCAGCCGCAAGTCCGATTCCCAAGCTGCCGAATAACAGCACGTCCCACGGCACCATGCCGGGCGTCGCCAAAAACATGCCGACGACAGCCGTGAACACGAGCAGCTGAACGACGCGCGGCTTCGTGAGCGTGTAGTAGTCCCGCCACTGCGCAAGCAGCGGCAGACGTTGATTAACGAGCTCGTTGGTTAACATTGAGTACCGTCATTAACAATATCGCAGCCATTCCGTTATGGGCCACGGCGATCGCAAGCGGCACGCCGAACAGCACGATGCTGGCGCCGAGCGCGAGCTGGGCAACCAACGCCGCGCCGACCAAAAGGCCGTCCCGCCGGGTCGCCGCCGTCCGCGAGAGCCGCCACCCGAGCATGCCGACGACGAGCGCTGTGACGAGCGCGCCGAGCCGGTGCGTGAAGTGAATGGCTACCCGAGCGGGATTATCCAATACTCCGCCCTCGTAATCGACGCCCAATCCTCGCCAGAGCACGAATCCTTCCCGAAAATCCGTCACAGGCGGCCACCAGCGCGTCTGACAGGTAGGGAAATCCGGGCACGCGAGCGCAGCATAATTCGCGCTGGTCCACCCGCCGAGCGCAATCTGCGCGACGACGACGGCTGCGGCGGCTGCCGCGAGCCGCCGCAGCGGCGGCGTCAGGGTGACTTTGCCGGCAGCGCCGCGCGCGAGCCAAAACAGGATCCCAAGCGTCGTCAAGCCGCCCAGCAGGTGCGCCATGACGATCACGGGCTTCAGCAACAACGTCACGGTCCACATGCCGAGCAGGCCCTGAAAGATGACGACGCCGACAAGCGCCAGCGGCAGGCGGACCGGCTGGCCCTCAGCGTCGCGATTACGCCACGCGACGGCTGCGAGCGCGACGCAGATCAGGCCGAGCGTCGAGGCCAGGTAGCGGTGGATCATCTCCCGCCAGGCTTTGCCCGGCTCGAGCGGCCGCTCGGGGAACCCAGCGGCCGCACTGGCATCGCTGACCTCCGGCACGATCAGCTGGCCATAGCAGCCCGGCCAATCCGGGCAGCCCAGCCCGGCATCGGTCAGCCGCACCCACGCACCGATCGTCACCACGAAGAACGCGAGTACCGCACCCAAGCGCGCGAGGTTCAGGAACG
>JAHEEN010000270.1 GCA_024640685.1 Rhodospirillaceae bacterium | reverse complement strand
TCGTTCTCGAATGCGGCCAGCAACATTCCGGGCTCGGCATTCGAGAAGGCCCGCATCCGCAGCTCGGCGATCAGGTTGTCACCGAATCGCCGCTCGGCCTCGACGCTCAGAAATGCCTCGCTGGAGTTGCGATCGACGACGGCGCCGGCCAGCACGCTCGCGTCGTTGACGTCGTTGAGCGCGAGACGAGCGCCGACAAACAGATCGTCATCGAACGGCGTCGGTGGCGCATCCGCGGCGCGATCGTCGTATAGGTACTCGACGAGCACACCGAGATCAGCCGCGCGACCGGCGACGCCATAGAACGTGTATTCGAGACCGCCGACTGCTGCGTTGATCGTCTCGCCGTGCGCGTCGCGGCGCATCGCCTCGAGCTTCCAGAGCCACGAGTTGCGCGTGAACTGCACGTCGAGCCCCGCTTGGGTCATTTGATCGTATACCGGCACGAGCCAACCGCCTGCCGTGTCGAGTTCAAAGCGCGGCTCGCGCGACGTGCCATCGAACACATAGATGCCGAAATCGACTCCCCCGATGTAGTGGCTAAATCGCACTGCGAAGTCGTCATGCCGGTCGCGGTCTGCCGACTCGTAACGCGTATCATCGACATTGACCGGCAACGGCGTGCGCAAGCGCCCGTCCGCGCCCGGGAACGTCCGTTCCCGGAACCGCGGCATGTAATAGAGCTCGAAACGCCCGAAGTCGCGTTGCAGATTGACATTGACCATCGGCTGACCGAGCTTGGCCTCTTGATCGACATCCTCGACGAGGTCCGTTTGATTGATGACATCGACTAGGTGGCGCGACTCGGCCACGCCCCAGAACACGCGCGCTAAGCCTGCGCGCAGATCCCAGCCATCGCCCTCGTAACCCCAGTACGCTTCACGGAGATCGGCATGGCTGCGCTCGTCGTCGTCCGCATCCAGTCGTCCGAATGCGACCAAGCTCGCGCGATGCCGGCCGTCGCTGCTGCGCCAGTAGAGCTCGGGCTCCAAGGTTAGCGATGAAACGCTGCCGCCGTGCTGCGCTGCGTCGCGCTTGTCTTCCCAGAACGTGCGGCTATCGAAGCCGACCGAGCCGGCATATTCCCAGTCGCCCGGCTCGGCGGCGGCCCCGAACGAGGCCGCCACCGACACCGAAATTAACGTCAATTTTGCGAAGCTCATGGCGATCACCGTAAGCGCGTCAGGCGGCCGCGAACGAAGTCGTCGTCGTCGAGACCGACGCCGAACTCGAAGTCGCCGTAGACCAGCGCCGTGCTCTTCTTCGTCTGGTGGTTGACCATCTCCATGCGATGGCTACGCCAGACGCCGTCGTAGTCGCGGTAGTCGTCGAGCACGAGCGTCTTCAACAGGTCGCCGCGGCGGTCATAGAACTCGACCTTGCGCACCTGATAGACGTCCTGGTCGACCCAGCTGACCTGCCGCGAGTACCCGGAGTTCTCGTAGCGCGGACTGCGCTCGACGACGTCGACGCGCATATCGTCTAGCGTCTCCTCGCGCAGCCACGTGTAGTCGTACTTATTGAGCTCGAGAGCCGTGAAATCCTCGTACGCAAACTCCGAGCCGACGAACGGCCCGGACTTGTTGGCCGAGGAGATCCGCTTCACGCGCTTCAGTGCCGGCAGGTAGAGCCACTGATCGTCCGGCTCGAGAATCCGCGCATGCGACAACAGCGCCGTGCCCTTGATATCGTTGGGACTGTCGAAGACGACGAGCGACTTGTCGCCGACAGCCTCGTCCGGCACCTCGAGCGTCGTAATCGCCAGCTCGCGGTTCGACTCCTTGCCGGCCGCATTGCGCAAGATCATATGCAGCTGCACCGTACTGTCGCCGAACCCACGGTCCGAACGATCGGCGCGCGCAGCAACCTCGAAGCCGCGCCGTTCGGCATCGGTATCACCCCGAACCTCCGTCATGGCGTCCCCGATGACAGTCTCCGCAGCCTTCGCCGACGGCGCGCTGACGCCCATTGCAAGCGCGCCGGCAACGGCCAACAGCGGCAGTATCGACGCCGGATGCGGCGCACTCACCGTATTCACATTTTTTACTGGGTCGTTCATGTCAAAGTCTCCTTCAATGGATCGAGTGGCGCCGGTGCGGTCGACGAGCAACAGCAATGCCGGCAAGAGCAGAAAATCGAGGACCAACGCGAATACGATTGACAGCGCGGTCAGCAGACCCATGTCGACGTTGATCTTGAAGCTCGACGTCAGTAGCACGACAAAGCCCGCCGCGAGGATCACGGTGTTAGTGACGATCGCGACGCCGACGCTCCGAAATGCATAACGCACGGCTTCGGCCGCAGACGTTTGCCGCTCGGCTCGTGCGCGGACGTATTTCGACAGCAGATGCACGGTGTCATCGACGATGATGCCGAGCGAGATCGAAGCCACCGTTGCCACCGAGAAGCCTACTTGGCCTACGAGCAGAGCCCAGGCGCCGAACGCCGACAGGATGGGCAAGCCGTTCGGGATCAAGCTCAAGACACCTAAGCGCACGCTGCGCAGCGCGAACATGAGGATCAACGAGATCAACGCAATCGCGATGACCGTGCCCTGAATCATGTTCTCGACGTTGCGGCTCGCGATGTGCGTGAACATCACCGCTGCGCTCGTCGGCTTGGGTTGCATCCAAACGGGTAAATTCTCTGCAATCCAAGCGTTGGTCGTAGCCAGAAACGCCCGCGTATCGACGGAATCGAGCTCGCCAAGCGTCGCGGTTACGCGTGTCGCAGACTTATCGATGTTGATGCGGTCGTTGAGATCGAGCCCATATGGCAACGACAGCTCGTACAGCAGCAAGTACTGCGCCGCCGAATTCCGATCCTCGGGCGTTCGGTAATAGCTGTCGTCGTCGCCGTGCAGGTTCTTGTTGAGCCGTTTCATGATGTCCGACAGCGAATACACGTGCTCGACACCCGGCTGCGCGCGCAAAAAATCTGTGAACGCCTCGAGGCGTTCCAAGTACTCCGGATCGCTGACGCCGCCGCTTTCGCGCGCAGGCACCGAATACTCGATCGGATACATGCCGAAATGCGTGACCGCACGGTCGGTCTCGCGACGAAATTCGATCCGCTGATCGAAGTACTTCGTCCACTCGTCATTGAGCTCGATCGTCGGGATGTAGGCCGTCAACACGAGCGTTACAGCCCCGATCCCGATTAGGAGCTGCCGCGGGTAGGTGATGACGAACGTCGCGAGCCGATCGATCGCGCGCGTCCCGAACGTCGCATCGTTTGCTGCCTCGACGCGGTACGGCAACAAGCTCATCAGCGCCGGCAAGACTGTCAGCGAGTAAGCCCATGCGAAGCCGATGCCGACGGCCGTGATGTTGCCGAGGTGCCAGAACGGCGGTGAGTCGGAGAAATTCAGCGCTAAGAAGCCGATCACGGTCGTCAGCGACGTGATCGACACGGGCATCAAGTTCAGCCGCAGTGCCTCGGCGATGGCCGCAGTCTTCGACATGCCGTCGCGCATTGCCGTGCGCAGCGACGTCAAGATGTGAATCGAATCAGCGATTGCGAGCGTCAAGATCACGATCGGTGCCGAGCCCGAGATCGGCGTCAACGCGATGCCTGCGAACCCGGCCCAGCCCATCGCCGCCATCGACGACAGCGCAATGACGGCGACGGTTGCTGCCGTTGCCGCGGCTGACCGTGTAATCAGCAGCGTCAACAGCAAGATCACGCCGAACATCACCGGCATCAACGTGCCGAGGTCGGCAATACCGGTCTCGGCGAACGCATTGTTCAGCATCGAGACGCCGGTAAGTGAGATCGTCGTGCTCGGATAATCGGCTGCGATGCGATCGCGAAGCTCGCGCGCGACCTCGACGGCCTCGGGAATCTCCGTCAGCGACTCCTCCGGATACTGCAGCACGACGTTGACGGCCGTCGCATCGGCGTCCGGCGTCACGAGCTGGCTGCGCAGCAGTGGCTCGGCCAACGCA
>JAHEEN010000269.1 GCA_024640685.1 Rhodospirillaceae bacterium | reverse complement strand
TTTCTTCTTTCCAGGATAAACGCGGCAGCCTACTGCGTCGCCCTTCGACTGGCCCGTGATATCCGATCCGTCGAGCAAGATCGTCGGCGACCCCCATCCACGCAGGCCCTCGGCCGTTGCGGGGTCGAGAATATCGATCTCCTCGTACTCGATCGGACCGCACTGTGCCAACGCGTCCTGTACCTCGGCCCTCGCGGCCGCTGCGAGCGGACACCCGGGAAACGTCAGAAGCTGAAGCGAATACCGGCGATTAGTCACGTCCTCTGTCAGTCCGACTCGGTCAGTTCCCCTCATCCGGTCGCTGATGAGGCTCGCATTCGTTGACCCTGATGCGAATGTTCGGGTCGTATCGCCAAACGAAAAACCCCTCCTCCTCAATCGGCGCCGTGAAGTTGACCGGATCGAACGCCCAGAAGTCGTACGTCAGCTCGTCTTCACCCAGCGTGAATCGCTCGACGATCTCGACCTCCTCGCTCTGCGGAACGCCGTAGAGCGGCGGCAACTCGAAGAACGGCCAACTGACGTTCGTCGTCGTGACGACCAACGAGTTGCCGTCCCAGCGGCCTCGCGAGTAGCCCAGCGGCGTCGCGGCAACGTCGTCAGGCACCTCGTCGACGCCCATGTGGATCGTCCGCATCCGGTTGTAGTTTTCTGACTGCAGCAGTATGTCGTCACCTTGCCGCTGAAACTCGATCGGACGTGATCCCGTCATCGTCATGACGCGCGGCATGCCGGGCAGCACGCAATCGAGCACTGGGTCATCGCGAAGCGGGTCATAGGCTTGCCAGGCAGCGCTCGCGGCTGGCGTCAACGGCGGCTGCTCGGCGACGTTGTAGCGTGCGCGGCCTTCGCGAAACCAGACCCGAAAGATACCCTCGGGCGAATTACCGGCGGCGGCGGCTGCAGGCTGCATCCCACGCGAACCGCCAACGTAATCGCTCGACCAGCGCGGCTCACCGCCACCAAATACCATTTCCGTGCCGCCCTCGAGTTGCACATGTGCAAGCGTCAGCCAATTGTCTCGGCGGTTCGAGCGCTGGCCCGCCGCCCTGACGCGATCGCCAACGGCAATCAGATCGTTGGTCAAACCACGACGCGCCATTGTGCCCGCATCGCCGGCTTCCATCTCCCAAACTTGCTCCGAGCCGTCGGGATTCTGTGTCCGCACGCTGAGCATCACGTGCGGATTCCTCCAGACGACGCGCGCAACTTCGCCCTCGATCTCATGCATCGCACCGTTCGCGAACTCGGCGCGCGAGTGGTGTGCGCTCGTCGTGGTCGCCACGAGAAGGGCGATAGTCAGCACTGCGATAGCGTGTTGCTTCGAGAAGTCTGCAGACCTTGAAACTGGAGAGGCTGTATTCATCTCAGTTTGACTCCTCCGCTTGAACATCCGAACGCTTAAACCAACATCGGTTGGCCATCCTCATGCCACTAAGAAAAAAGCCGGCCGACACTCGCGTATCGACCGGCCCGTTTCTCAATCGTTTGTGCTAGCGCGCTACGCGCGCAGGTCCTACCAGACGCCCGGCCAAGGCTTGCCGACCAGGAAGCTGGGATTCGCCCCGGCTCGCGGCACGAACTTCTGGATGCGGCCGTTGTTGACCGATGCCGTATAGAAGTTGCCTTCGCGATCGGTCGACAGGCCATGCACGCCCCACATGCCGCCCGGGTACTCACCCCAGCTGCCCCATGAGTACAAGTAGTGTCCGTCGAGATCGTAGCCGACGATCTTGTGCGTGCCCTGATCGGCCGCCCAGAGCTTCTGATCACTCGTCACGATGAAGCTATGGATATCGTGCGGCTGGCCGCGGCGGCCCTTCCAGAAATTCCACTCGTCGAGGTAGTTGCCGTCCTCGTCGAAGACCTGCACGCGACCGTTGTCGCGATCGTTGACGAACACGCGCCGCGTCGTCGGATCGACGGCGATGCCGTGCACGTTATTCCAGTAGCCCGGACGGTCCTCACGACCCTGTCCGCGCCCTTCCATGCCCCACTCGGCAAGCACGTTACCGTGCATGTCCATCTTCAGGACGCGCGTGCCGTCGTAACCGTCAGCCAGATACATAGTGTCGGCGTCCATGAATACGAGGAACGTCGGCCGGCTCAGATGCGTGTCGTCGGCACCGCGCACGCCCGGCGTGCCGAGCGTCAGCAAGAGCTCCTCGCCATCGTTCGTGAACTTACGAACATGGTGGCCTTCGGCATCGACGATCCAGACGTGCTTCTCCGGATCGTACGGGCTGATCTCGACGTCGTGCGGCCGCCACCAAAGATCGTCCCATTGCGTCCAGCTGTCGATGACCTCGCCTTCACGGTTGACGATCATCACGTAGTGCTCCCAGCGCCAATCGATACCGGGCCGGCCACCCTGACTCTCGTCCCACTCGGGCTTATTGGGAATACCGCCGCCGGCCTGGCGCATCGGCAACCTGAACACCGGGAACTTGATGCCGACGCCGATCTCCGGGCGCCACTCGCTGGGGATGCGCTCGAGTATCGGCAGGATGCCTTTTTGCACGAGATAGATTCGGTCCGGGCTCTCGGCGAAAACGTCCATCGTCACCGACCACGTCCAGCCTTCGAGCTCCGGCATGCTCTCAGCCAACGGTTTCGGCCAATTCGGCGCAACATCGTAGGGACCAAACGCGTCTTGATAACCACGTTGCCCCGGGATCGCCGCAAAACCTTCGCCAGGAAGCCCGCCGTTCTGTGCCGTTGCGACCCCACTGAGCGCGACTGCGAGCAGAAGACCACTGCCCGCCGCAATGGCGCGTTTTCGTCCAATCATGCCGTTGTTCCCCTGAAATACTGTCTCAAAGCCTGACTCGACGATACGCCGCGCACTGAGCCGGCGTCAATTTCGCCGCCGAATAGACAGTTTACTCCCGCTCCGGGACCGGCGGTCGCAGATCCATCCACTGCAGCAGATCGCGCAGTGAATCGCCGGTTGCGCGCACGCGCCAGCCGGTCGCGTCGAGCGGATCGCACTGAAAGTGCAGCACTAGCTCGTTCGGGTCACGATCGTACGTGAACGTCCGTGTTGCCGCTTGCCGCAGCGAGGCGGAATCCTCGACGGTGAACTCGGCCTCCATCCGGTCGCCCGAGGCTCGGAACCTCTCCACGACTCGCGTCCCGGGCTCGCCGCTGAATGGCCGGCCGTCGTCGTTCAACAAGTGCGGCGCCAGATGCGTCGTTTCGACGATGAGCGTATCGCCTTCCCATCGACCCATCGACAAACCCTGCGGCGTCTGCAGCCACCAGTCCGGCGGCGTGCGGCCGTCGAGATAGATCCGGCGGATCACGTTGAACGCCTCGTAGAGGATGAAGATCTGATTGTCCTGCTCGACGATCTCGAACGGCGCCTGGCTCTCGGCCGTGCGAATCAGGCCGGGCGGCACACAGCGCATGCTCGGATCGTCGACCGCCCGGTCGAACGCTGCAACGGCCTGCTGTGCCGCATCCGTCAATTCGAGTCCGCGCCAGCGGCCGCGGTCGTCCATGATCCAGTGACCTTGCAGCGATCCCGGCTGCGCGAACGCCGGCGAAACGACGAGCACGAGCAAGCCCGCGCATCTGTGAGCCCGCAACCGCCGGACGAACCAAAGCGGCGAACGCATCATGGCAGCGGCACTTCGCGGCCGTCAGGCAAGATGACCGAGCTGAGCCTCAAGTTTCGCGGCACTGAGTCGTGCGGATACCCCTTGACGACGATCCGGTCGCCGGGGTTGACGAGATCGGGACGAATACCGTTGCGCAGCAACTCGTTCGAGCCGCTGAGCTCGCCTTCCCACTCGGCCGTCGCGCCGTTCTCGTCGGTCCACATGAACAGCAACCGTGCATGAGGATTGACGAACAGCAGCTGCACGACCTCGGCATCCTCGTAGACGTACTCGCGATCGCGCGGGTACATGCTGCCGCCGTGATGGGCGTTCGCGATCGTCCCGGCGAGCAACAACGCTGCAAGTGCAGTAACAAATGGT
>JAHEEN010000268.1 GCA_024640685.1 Rhodospirillaceae bacterium | reverse complement strand
CGTCGCCGGCAAGCTGCTGCTCGTCGAAGCGGCAACCGCCGCTATCCGCGACGTGCTGCTCGACGTCGCGTTCGATCGCTGACGTAGACACCCTACTCTGCTCGGCACCACACCCGACCACTCGGGCTAACCGGCAATGCACGCCCGTGGCTCGTCAATTTGTCAGCCCGTCAGCGGCGGTTGCGCGCCACGCGGTATCGCGGTGATTCCGATGTCGTGGCGCGGAAACTGCGATACGTCGATCGTATCCAGATAGCCATGCCAGACTGCATGACCGATGACCGGCAGGATGATGGCTAGACCGACGAAGGCCGTCGCCACACCGATGGCTAGACCAACGACGATTATCGTTAGCCAGATCATCAACGTCAGTTTGTTGCGCAACACCGCATTGATCGACGTCACGACCGCCGTGATCGCGTCAACTCGACGATGCATGATCATCGGCAGCGAGAACGCGCTGATCGTGAAGGTAATCACGGCAAAGACGGCACCGATCGCGGAGCCCACGCTGAGATACACGGCGAGATCCGCAAAGGTGGGATTACCGCGCATCGGGAAGAAGATGCTGACCATTGCGCCAGCGCGCGCCCAAACCATGAACAGCACGAGCAACACGAGCGAGAAAATCATCTCGTTGCCGAGATACCGCCTAAATCCGGCGCGTAACGCGCGCGTCAGCGATACGGGCTGGCCCCGCTCGAGCTGAGCGCTGATCGCGTAAAGGCCGATGCACAGCACCGGGGCCATGAACACGAAGCCGCCGAGCATTGCGAGCATGAACCAGTAGCTCCCGTAGAGCCACGCGAGCCCGCTGACGAGCGCCATCGTCGCGGCCATGACGACACCGTACGCTAGGCTTTGCGGCCACGCCCGAGTGAAGTCACGCCACCCCAACTCGAGCCAGCGCAACGGCGCTCGATACTCGAGCCGCCGACACGGCGCGACGAACGGCAGCGGAGTTTCCTCAAGATTTTCAGCTGGTCCCAACCGCCAACCCCCCGTGTGACACGCGTTGGAGCCGAAACGGCTTGAGCATACCGGACATCGAGTACGACACTATAGGTGTTTACCGTAGCGTACGTGTTTCGTAGAAGTACTTATCGACGCCGACTGCCCACCTTTTCATACTCAGTCTAGTTCTCAACAACAAACTCCTCCCACGCTCAAGCTCGAAGGTGGTTAGCGCGATGACCGATAGCGCAAATACCTACAGCGATACCGTCGTTCGCCAATTTTCGATCATGACGATCGTCTGGGGCATCGTCGGTATGCTCGCCGGTGTATGGATCGCTGCCCAACTGATTTGGCCCGTCCTGAACTTCGATGTGCCGTGGCTGAGTTACGGCCGTCTGCGACCGTTACACACGAACGCCGTGATTTTCGCGTTTGGCGGCTCAGCGCTGTTTGCAACGTCGTATTACGTCGTGCAGAGAACGTGTCATCAGAGGCTGTTTCTGCCGTGGCTTGCGAGCTTCACATTTTGGGGGTGGCAGCTGGTCATCGTGCTCGCCGCGATTACGCTGCCGCTAGGACTGACGCAAGGCAAAGAGTACGCCGAGCTCGAGTGGCCGATCGATCTGCTTATCGCAGTTGTCTGGGTATCCTACGCCGTCGTGTTCTTCGGCACGCTCGGTACACGCCGCGTTCAGCATATCTATGTCGCCAACTGGTTTTACGCGGCCTTCATAATCACGGTTGCGATCCTACATATCGTCAACAGCCTTGCAGTCCCTGTGACCCTCGGCAAGAGCTACTCGCTGTACTCCGGCACGGTCGATGCGATGGTGCAGTGGTGGTACGGCCACAATGCGGTGGGCTTTTTTCTGACTGCGGGATTTCTCGGCATCATGTATTACTTCGTGCCGAAGCAGGCCAACCGGCCGATCTATTCGTATCGCCTGTCGGTCGTGCATTTTTGGGCGTTGATCTCGATCTACATGTGGGCTGGACCGCATCATTTGCATTACACGACGCTGCCAGATTGGGCCCAATCGCTCGGCATGGTGTTCTCGCTCATGCTACTGGCGCCCTCGTGGGGCGGGATGATCAACGGCATCATGACGCTATCCGGCGCTTGGCATAAGTTGCGAACCGATCCAATCCTGAAGTTCATGATCGTCTCGCTGTCGTTCTATGGGATGTCGACGTTCGAAGGACCGATGATGTCGATCCGTACCGTCAATGCACTGTCTCACTATACGGACTGGACGATCGGTCACGTGCACTCCGGCGCGCTCGGCTGGGTCGCGATGATCTCGGTCGGCGCAATCTACAGCCTGATCCCACGCATCTATGGCCGCGAGCGCATGTACAGCACGCGGCTCATCGACTTTCACTTCTGGACCACGACGATCGGCATCGTGCTCTACATCGCCTCGATGTGGATCGCCGGTGTCATGCAGGGCCTGATGTGGCGCGCGGTCAACGACGACGGCACGCTGACGTACAGCTTCGTCGAGAGCCTCGAGGCAACCTATCCGTTCTATAGCGTGCGCCTCGTTGGTGGCGTGCTCGTTCTAGGCGGCATGTTCGTCATGGCCTACAACGTTTGGAAAACGGTCGAGATGGGTCGCAGCATCAAACCTGTACCCGTGCTAGAGCCCGCGCGAGGTTGACCGCCGTGAATCACGAAACGATCGAAAAAACGACAGGCCTGCTCGGCGTCCTGATCGTAATCACCGTAAGCATTGGCGGGATTGCCGAAATCGTACCGCTAATGAATTCGGCCCCAGCCGTCGAGCCGGCGCCAGGCATCGAGCCGTATCCCGCGCTCGAGCTCCACGGCCGCGATATTTATCTGCGCGAAGGCTGCTACAACTGCCATTCGCAGATGGTGCGCCCGTTCCGGGCTGAAACGGAGCGCTACGGAAATTACTCGCTCGCCGGCGAGTCGGTCTACGATCATCCGTTTCAGTTCGGCTCGAAACGCACCGGCCCGGATCTCGCGCGTGTCGGCGGGCGTTACTCCGACGAGTGGCATCGAGTGCACCTATTGAATCCGCGCGACCTTGTGCCCGAGTCGAACATGCCCGCCTATCCCTGGCTCGCCGCCCGCGGCATCGACGGCGCTGCAGTCACGACCAAGCTCGAGCGTCTCGCAATGATCGGCGTTCCCTATAGCGACGAGGACATCGCGGGCGCCGCAGCCGCAGTCGAGGGACAAACTGAGCTCGATGCGTTGATCGCTTACTTGCAGGGCCTCGGCACGGCCGTCGGCCAGCGGAGATAGCGACATGGACATGGGGACGTTTCGAGGCATCCTGACGGCCGTGCTAATGGCGCTGTTCGTCGCGCTCGTTTTCTGGGCCTACAGTCGCCGGCGCGCAACGGAATTCAAGGCCGCCGCCCGCCTGCCGCTAGGCGACGATCGCGCGCCGCCAACGAATACGGAGATCGAGTGACATGACTTCCGGCTGGACGATATTTGTCGTCGTTTTGACGATCGCCAACATCCTCGCGGCAGCCGCGCTGATCACGTGGTTCTCGCGCGTGCGCACGAGCGAGGGCGCGACGACCGGGCACGTCTGGGACGAGGATATCGAAGAAGGCAACAATCCGATGCCGCGCTGGTGGCTAGGTTTGTTCTGGCTCACAATCATTTGGGGCTGCATCTTCTTGGTCGTCTTCCCGAGCTTCGGCACGTGGTCGCTCTCGGGCTGGAGCCAGGAGAGCCAGTATGACGAGGAGATCGCCGCAGCCGAGGCGGTCTACGGAGAGATCTTCGCGGCATTTGCGGCCACACCTGTCGCCGAGCTCAGCAGCGACCCGGCCGCTCTCAGCGCCGGACGCAATCTATTCGTCAACCACTGCGCGCAATGCCACGGCTCCGATGCCGGCGGCGCACGCGGTTATCCGAACCTGACCGATACCGAATGGCAATGGGGTGCATCACCCGATCAGGTAGTCGCGACAATCGCCAACGGTCGCACGGGCGTCATGCCACCGCTCGGCCAGACCCTCGATGACGAGACCATCGACCTGCTCGTC
>JAHEEN010000267.1 GCA_024640685.1 Rhodospirillaceae bacterium | reverse complement strand
GGCGCAGACGGCAGCTACCGCCTAGAGGGCTTATTGCCGGGCAACTACGCGGTCTCGATCAATGTCTCGTGCTGCGCGTACCGAGCCTATCGTCGAGATGACGTAGCGATCGCACCCGGCGAGGGCCGAACGCTCGATATCGAGCTCGAGGAGGGCGTATCGCTGAACACGCTAGGCGACGATCCCGAGACGATCATCAGTGAGGTACGCGACCGGCAGGTGATCCCCGACGCGCCGGTGCCGCGTATGGCCGACGGCCGCCCCGATTTCACGGGCGTATGGCTGCGCAGCCAGGACCCGTATCCCGAGTCACCGCAGATCCAGCCGTGGGTCGAGGACGTCATGGCAGAGCGGCGCGAAAACTTTTTCGCCGAGAACCCACAGACGTTCTGTCTTCCGGGCTCGCCGCCGGTCCCGGGCGGGTCGAGCTTTTTCGTCAAGTTCGTCCAGCGTCCGGAGTTGCTCGTGCTGCTGTTCGAGGGGGATCCGGGCGTGCGGCAGATCTTTTTGGATGGCCGCGGCCACCCTGATCTCGAAGCCTACGACCCGACCTGGATGGGACACTCGATCGGCATTTGGGACGGCGATACGCTCGTCGTCGACACAGTCGGCTTCAACGATCGCGGCTGGATCGACGTGTATCCGCGAACTGAGGCGCTGCACACCGTCGAGCGTTACACGCGCACTGATTACGGCAGCCTCGAGGTCGAGTTCGTAGTCCGGGACACCGGCGTGCTCACTGCACCATGGGTGCAGCGCATGACGTGGGATCTCGCGCCGCAGGAGGAGCTGTTCGAGACGGTCTGCGAGCACAACCGCTGGGGTCAGCCCCGATAACCCGGATATCTGACCAGACAGCCGCGACAGAGGAGCGACAGATGCGAAAAATCGGCTACGGCGTAATCGGTTTGTTGAGCGTTGGACTCGGCACGGGCTCGAGCCGGGCACACCATTCGTTTGCAGCCGTCTTCGATCGCAATGCGCCGATCGAGATCACCGGCACCGTTTCACGCGTCGAGTGGGTCAATCCGCACGCGTGGATTTACATCGACGTCGAGTTGAACAATGGCGACGCCGAGGAGTGGGCGTTCGAGATGGGCAGCGCGAATCACTTGCGGCGGCGTGGCTGGAACCGCAACGCGCTGACGGTCGGTGACGTCGTTACGGTCGTCGGGTCACGCGCACGCGATGGGACGATGACAGGCGCCGTGCGCACGGTCACGTTGGCGTCGACGGGGGAGAGCCTGTTCGGCGGTCAGGACGAGTCGCGATAGGCCTCTAGGGCCGCCATGAGCTCTCTGCGGGCATCTTCAAGCTGAACGAAGCGCAAGCGGATGAAGCGCGATAGGTTCGGTTCGGCAGTAACCTGATGACCAGCTCACCGATGGCATAGGGCCAGTCGAACTCGTCGCCGCGCCAGCGCATAGAAGCAAGCATTGTACCGTCTGCGAGAACCCAGGCGGGCACAGTCTCGTCTACCGTAAGTCATTGTTTTAATTTGTGAAAAGGATCCGTGCGATTTCGGGTTTATAGTGGATCTTGTGAAATTCGAGCGAGGAAATAGGGCTTCTCGTAGACGCGTCGGCGCAGCCCGCGCTACGGCTCGCTGCGCCGCGATTGCGATGCTGTGTTGTATGGTCGATGGTGCGCGCGCTCAATCTGCAGCGGAGCGCGCTAACGATTGCGGCGCCGACATCTGCCTCGAGGCGGGTGTCGGCAACTGGCGCTACGAGGCCTCGCAGTACTGCGAGGCCGACGTCTGCCTGCGCGATCGGCTCGCGTCAATCGTCGATTTGAACTGGCAGCGAATGATGGCCGGACGGCAGACGCTGTTTACCAGGGGCGTCAATCCATACATCGGCCTCGATGATGCAGCGTACCAACGGCTGCGCAATTCCCAAGTCCCCGAGCTTGCCGAGCAAATTGCGATGCTCGCGACGGCCAAGGGCGCATGCATGCCAGCCGAGCTGCGATTGCGGCTCGACGTGCCGGGCTACGACGTCGTCGACGTCACGTTTCAGATCCCGCCGACTGTCGACGGCGGGATCGGTGGATTCCAGGTCACCCAGCTGCGGCGCACGTATCGAAGTTTGCCCGGCGGCAGCGTGGGTTGGTGGGTGCGTTGGATCAGCAACCGCTTTCCCGGCATTCCGCTGCTCGACGGCGAGGCGAACGCGTTCGCAAGCTACGAGATCGGCCTCTACATGGGAGGCCTCGTGTTGACGGATATCGAGTTTGTCGCGCCGACGCGTGAGGAAATGGCGTCACAGCCTGCTTGCCGCTAGCCGGGTCGGCCGTCCGTCGTCGAGGCGTTGACGCCTGCTATAGCAAGGCTTGGGCTAGCTCTGCGCGGCGGAGTCGGAAGTCCGTATGGCGTTTGACGGGCGGTAGGGCTGAGACCGCGGCAGCAGCCTGCCGCGGTCTTGAGTTACTGCTTATTCGCCTTGTAGTCGAGCACGTACCACGCGATGAATGCGTAGAGGAAAAACGTGATGACCACGAACATGAACGGCGCCGGCGGCAGCCACAGCGGAACTTCCTCGAAGCTATCGTACGGGCCGATGAATTGGCCGAGCACGCCGCCGAGAACGAGACCGATCAGCACGCCGAACGCGAGCTTGATCTGGTAGCGCCAGGCAAACGCCCAGAAGACGAGGAAGACGGTGAATGCGATCCAACCTAGCATGATCTAACCCCTTGTATCCTCAATGCTCCGCAGCTTCGCCGTGGCCGACGTACTCGGTCGTGTCCTCGCCGAAATAATTGAGCCGCGTCAGGACCGTGTAATCGCCCTCGACGGCCATGAGCCCGATCAGGAGCAGCAGCACGACCGGCGGTCCAAGAATCGCGTAGATCAGCGCCAGCCGTTCCCAGGCCATGTGCATGAAGATTGCGATGATGAATCCCGCCTTCAACAGCATAAAGACGATGATCAGTGTCCAGCGCAGGTATCCCTGGAAGTTGAAGTAGTCGACGAGATAAGAAAACGTGCTGAATACGAACAGCAGGGTCCAAATCCAGAAATAGACTTTTAGCGGATGCTCTTGTTGACCTTCTGCCATGACAAATCCTTACCAGAGATAGAAGAACGCAAAGATGAAGACCCAGACCAGGTCGACAAAGTGCCAATACAGGCCCGTGATCTCGACGATCTCGTAGCCGCGGCTCTCGTAGTCTCCGCGTAGCACCTTGATCGCGACGACCGCGAGGTAGATGACGCCGATCGATACGTGCAAGCCGTGAAATCCGGTGATCATGAAGAAGAACGAGCCGAACTGCGGCGCGCCCATCGGATTACCCCAGGGCCGCACGCCTTCCTCGATGATCAGCTTCGACCACTCGAACGCCTGCATGCCGACGAAGATCGCACCGAATGCGGCGGTTACGAACATCAGCGCTGCCGTTTTCGCTCGATCGCGCCGATAGCCCATATTGACGGCCAATGCCATCGTGCCGCTGCTCGTGATCAGCACGAACGTCATGATCGCGATTAGCAGCAGTGGCACGGTCACGCCGGCAACGTCGAGCGCAAATACTTCGCTCGGTAACGGCCATTGGACGCGCGTCGACGAGCGCACGTTCATGTAGCCCGTCAAGAAGCACGTAAAGATGAACGTGTCGCTCAAGAGGAAGATCCACATCATGGCCTTCCCCCAGGGAACGTGAAACGTTTGCCTATCGCTTGCCCAGTCGTCAACCAGGCCCTTCATGCCGGGATCTGTCGACTGTCCCGCAACTGTCGCGTCATGTGCCATACGACATCAATTCCTCAAGTGGATGAGAGCATGTAAAACAACACCAGCCACAACAGCAGCAGGTAGTGCCAGTAAACGGAGCACAGCTGTACGCTGACACGCAGTCGTGCAGCCTGCTCGATGTCCTCGGGGTCGAGGCCTATCCATGTGTTGTACGTCGTCTTGGCGAGCACGAACAAGCCACCGAGCAGATGCAGACCGTGCAAGCCCGTCAATAGATAAAAGAACGCATCGGCTGGATTCGTCGCCAT
>JAHEEN010000073.1 GCA_024640685.1 Rhodospirillaceae bacterium | reverse complement strand
TACCCCCACCACCGAGTCTGGTGGAGGGGGTAGGATTCGAACCTACGAAGGCATAGCCAGCAGATTTACAGTCTGCCCCCGTTGACCGCTTGGGTACCCCTCCGCGCACACAAGCCGGTTATTGTCTGATCTAGCCCAGAACCTGTCAACACGGCACAGCACCTGAATTTCCGCGCGGGAGTAATCCGCCGAGCCGGTACGGCAGCTTCGCCCCGGCGGTTCGACAGCAAAATCCGGCGCGAGCCGGGCAACATAATCGGTTCAGTGAGACCCATTGCACCTTGCCGTTCGGCGCCGCGCGAAGGCTCGCCGGCGTCCAAATGCGCCCTGGGGTCGCGCGACTACGGGCCATTCAGCCGTTTCCCGTGGCAGCCAGGGTCCGGGTAACTGGGACTCAATCCGAAACTCGACACCGTGTCCTTGATTTTATGGCTGCGTAACGCATCCTTGGCTTCGGAACTCAAGAAAAAGATCGAACTCCTCGAGCGACACATGGGTATGGAACGGCGCCTGCTGGCAAGAAACAAAGTCTCTACGATCGTCTACCTGTCGGTACCGGGTGGGCGCTTTCACCGCTGTCGGGCGCGAAACCTGTCGGCGATGGGCGTCTTTCTCGAGCTGAAGGCCATGGGCCTGCCGGCTGGCACCGTCGTCAACCTGGTCTTCGCCGTGACGCTCGGCAGCACGATTCGTCTGCATCGGCGCCGCGCGATCGTCACGCACATCAGCGAGCGCGGCGCAGGCCTGATGATGCAGGGGCGCCCGTCGGTCAAGCGCGGCGCCGTCGCCGAGGTCTCCGGCAGCTAGCCTGTCGCTCCCTGGGAGGCCGGTTTGCGGCTCAAAAACTGTCCTTGAGCGCTCGGACCCGGGCGAACACTTCAACCAGATCGCTGTCATCGCACTCGACAGTGCGCTGAATCTCTGCGCTCGCGGCGCGCAAGAACGGATTCGTTGCCTTCTCGAGCGCTAACGTCGTTGGCACGGTCGGCTCATCGCGCTCTCGCAACTCGTCAACGGCCGCACTGCGAGTCACGAGTGCCGCGTTTCCGGGCTCGACCGTCAACGCGAACCGAGCGTTGGCTTGAGTGTACTCGTGAGCGCAGTAGAGCACTGTCTCGTCCGGCCAGCTCATGATCTTCTGCAGCGAGCTCCACATCTGAGCCGGCGTGCCCTCGAACAACCGCCCGCACCCCAGCGAGAACAACGTGTCACCGACGAACGCGATGGAATCGTCGGGCAGCCAGTAAACAATATGACCCGTCGTGTGCCCGGGTGTGTCGAACACGTTGACGGTATGCCCACCGAACTCGAATCGATCTCCGTCGCCGTACTCGACGTCGATTCCGGGGATGCGGCTCGCGTCGGCTCGAGGCCCGACGATCTGGCATTGGGTCTCGGCCTTGAGCTCGAGATTGCCGCCCGCATGATCGGCGTGATGATGGGTGTTGAAGATGTGCGTCAGCCGCCAGCCCTTGTCAGCGAGCGCCGCACGGATCGCATCGGCCGACGGCGTGTCGATCGTGGCCGTCAGATCGTGCTCCGCATCGCGGATCAAGTATCCGTAATTGTCGCTCAGGCACGGAAACATGTGAATCTCAATCGGCTGCATGACTCAGACCTCGATGACCCGGCCAAATGGTCATTCACTTCTAGAGATGACTCGATGCCGGTCGAACGCTTTAGGGGAGTAGGCTAACGACGGTCTTATCGTACAATGCGCGGCGACACGTGTAACCCCGACCGACATGCCCGAAATCACGCTTCCAGACGGCTCGATACGCGAGTTCCCGACACCTGTAACAGGTCTCGAGATTGCAGCGGCGATCGGCGCGCGCCTCGCGCGCGACGCCGTGGCATTACGGATTGGCGACCGCCTCGTCGATCTAGCGGTCGCGCTCGAAGAGCCGACTTCAATCGAGATCGTCACGCGCGATAGCGACGACGGCTTGGAGCTGCTGCGTCACGACGCTGCTCACGTCATGGCCGAGGCCGTCAAGGAGCTTTACCCGGAGACCCAGGTCACGATCGGACCTGCGATCGAGGACGGCTTTTACTACGACTTCGCCCGCGAGGAACCTTTCACGCCAGACGACCTCGAGCGCATCGAGCAACGCATGCACGAGATCGTCGCGCGCGACGAGACGATCGAGCGCGAAGTCTGGCAGCGAGACGAGGCCGTCGAGTTTTTCGCCGGCATCGGCGAGCGCTATAAAGCCGAGATCATCGGCGCTATCCCTAATGACGAGCCGATCTCGCTCTATCGCCAGGGCGAATTCATCGATTTGTGCCGCGGCCCGCATTTGCCGTCGACCGGAAGGCTCGGCTCGGCATTCAAGCTCATGAAGCTCGCCGGCGCCTACTGGCGCGGCGACTCACGCAACGAGATGCTGCAGCGCGTCTACGGCACGGCGTGGGCGACCGACAAGCAGCTCAGACAGTACCTGAACCGCATCGAAGAAGCCGAGCGGCGCGACCACCGTAAGCTCGGCCGCGCAATGGATCTATTTCATTTCCAGGACGAGGCCGTCGGCGCCGCGTTCTGGCATCCGCAAGGCTGGACGCTGTTCCAGACGCTGATCGGCTACATGCGCGCTAAGCAGAATGTCGCGGGCTACCGCGAGGTCAACACGCCAGAGCTCATGGACCGGTCGCTGTGGGAGGCGTCGGGACACTGGGAGAGCTTCGGCGAGCACATGTTCACGAGCCACACGGCCGATGAGAAAACGCTCGCCGTTAAGCCGATGAATTGCCCAGGCCACGTGCAGCTGTTCAAGAACGAGCTGCGCAGCTACCGCGAGCTGCCGCTGCGCTTCTCGGAATTCGGCAAGGTGCATCGCTACGAGCCGTCCGGCGCACTGCACGGCTTGATGCGTGTGCGCGCGTTCACGCAGGACGATGCGCATATCTTTTGCACCGAAGAGCAAATCACGAGCGAAACCGGCGCGGTTTGCGATTTGCTGCTCGGAATCTATCGCGATCTCGGCTTCGACGACGTCTTGATCAAGTTCGCAGACCGTCCGGAGCGCCGTGTCGGCAGCGACGCGGTTTGGGATCGTGCCGAATCGGCATTGATGGCCGCGATGGACGCGCTGGGCCTCGACTACACGCGCAATCCCGGCGAGGGCGCGTTCTACGGGCCGAAGATCGAGTTCGTGCTGCGCGACGCCATCGGCCGCGAGTGGCAGTGCGGCACGCTGCAGGTCGACTTCAACCTGCCGAACCGCCTTGGCGCCGCGTATGTCGGCGAGGACGGTGAAAAGCACACGCCGGTATTGCTGCATCGAGCGATCTTCGGCTCGCTAGAGCGCTTCATCGGGATACTGCTCGAGCACTTTGCCGGCAAGCTGCCGCTGTGGCTCGCGCCGACGCAAGTCGTCGTCGCGACGATCACGTCCGATGCCGACGACTATGCCGGCGAGGTCGTCGAGACGCTCGCAGCCGCGGGCGTGCGCGCCGCAGCCGACACGCGCAACGAGAAGATCAACTACAAAGTCCGTGAGCACACGCTTGCCAAGGCGCCGATCATAATCGCGCTTGGCAAGCGCGAGGTCGAGCAGCGCAGCGTCTCAATCAGACGCCTGGGCCAAAAAGAACAGCAGTCGCTGCCGCTGGGCGATGCCGCGCAGTCGCTCGGCGACGAGGCGCGCGGGCAATTTTGAGCGAATAGCAGCGCTCAGTCCGGACACTCGACAATACGGAGATCACTCGACGATGCGGCTCATCAGCTTCGAACGCAACGGACGAGCTAGCTACGGGCTAGTCATCGACGACGGCATCGTCGACGCGGGTCAGCGCCTCGGCGAGCGGTATCCGGATTTGCAGTCCGCATTGGACGCCAGCGGGCTCGAGCGACTGCGCGAGATCGGCGATCAGCCGGCCGATTGCGGATTCGACGATGTCGTGCATCTACCCGTCGTGCCCAACCCGGACAAGATTCTCTGTGTAGGTATCAACTACATGGGGCACATCAGAGAGACCGGTAGAGAGCCCCCTGCCTACCCTGTGCTGTTTACGCGCTACGCCGATACGTTCGTCGGCCACGATCAACCGATCATCCGGCCCGCCGAGTCGACGCAACTCGACTACGAAGGCGAGCTTGCGGTCGTCATCGGTACCGGCGGACGGCGGATACCGAGGGAGCGCGCACTAGAGCACGTGGCCGGCTACGCCTGCTGCAACGAAGGCAGCGTACGTGACTATCAGTTCCACACGATTCAGTTTACGGCCGGCAAGAACTTCTACCGCAGCGGCTCGCTCGGGCCTTGGCTACTGACCGCCGACGAGCAACCGAATCCCGGCGACTTTCACCTGCAGACACGCATCAACGGCGACGTGCTGCAAGACGCGCCCGTCAGCGATCTGTGTTTCGACATTCCGGCACTGATCGAATATTGCTCGATCTGGGCGCCGCTCGCGCCCGGCGACATCATCGTGACTGGTACGCCGGGCGGCGTCGGACGTGTTCGCAAGCCACCGATCTGGATGAAGCCCGGCGACACAGTCGAGGTCGATATTCGCGGTTTGGGCGTCCTCAGAAACTCGATCGCCGATGAGCCTGTCGGTTGAGCGAGCACCGGATCGCCTAATCCTCATATGCGCGCTGGTTCTCGCGTCGACGGCCTCGATCGCGCAACCTGTCGACGACGGTTGGATCGACGATGCGCTAATCGAGCAAGGCGACATTCAAATTGACTTTGGGGGTGAGCGCGGGTTCCGCGGCCTAGTGCGCGCTGCGGCCATCATCGACGCACCAGCCGTGAGCGTATGGCGAATTCTCATCGACTGTGAGTCCGCGCCGAGCTATATCGATAGTGTGCGCAGCTGCGAGCTCGTCGAAACGCTCGAGCAGGGACGTGCGCAGCTGTTCCGACAACGAGTCAAGCTGCAGTGGTTCCTGCCAGTCATTGAGCACGAGTTCCGACTCGACTACGAGCCGTACGCACGCATCGACGTCAGCGGCGTCAACGGACCGTTCAGGCGACTCGCAGGCACATGGTGGCTCAGCGAGACCGAGTCGCAGCACACGCGCGTCGTTCACGTGCTCGAGCTCGAGCCCGGTCCACTGTTACCCGAATTCTTGCTGACACGACCACTGCGCCGCGATGTCGTCGACGCGCTGCGCATGGTCCAACTGCGCGCGCAGGCGGATCAGCCGTCGGACTGACACACCGCCTCCGCGCGACCGATCGCCGCGAAATCGAACAGCGACGAATCGGCCAGATGCGATGGCGTGACGTGCTGCAGGCTACGAAACAGCCGCGCGATGCGTCCGGGATCGTCACGCTCCCATTGCGCGAGCATCGCTTTGATTTGACGGCGCTGGGCGTTCTCTTGTGAACCACAGAGGCGGCAGGGAATGATCGGGAACCCACGCCCGCGCGCATAGCGTGCAATATCGCGCTCGGCACAGTAAGCAAGCGGGCGAATGACAATGTGCCGACCATCGTCGCTGCGCAGCTTCGGCGGCATCGCCTTGAGACGCCCGCCAAAGAACATGTTCAGAAACAACGTCTCGACGATGTCGTCGCGATGGTGCCCGAGTGCGATTTTCGTCGCACCGAGCTCGGCTGCGGTACGGTAGAGCACGCCGCGACGCAGTCGCGAGCACAGCCCGCACATCGTCTTGCCGTCCGGAATCACTCGCTTAACGATCGAGTGCGTGTCCTCGGTGACGATCTGATACGGCACGCCGAGCTGCTCGAGATAGCTCGGTAACACGTCCGCCGGGAAGCCCGGTTGCTTTTGATCGAGATTGACCGCGATGAGCTCGAACGCGACAGGCGCGCGACGCCGCAAGCTGGTGAGCATGTCGAGCATCGTGTACGAGTCCTTGCCGCCCGACAGACACACCATGACGCGATCGCCGTCCGCGATCATCTCGTAATCGCCAATAGCCTTACCGGTTTGGCCGCGCAGACTTGCTTTCAGGCGCGCGAGCGTACGCGAAGGCATGCCGGCCTCGACGATTGCCGACGCTTCGATCGTTGCGCCATCGCTGATTGCGGCAGGTCTGCTACTATCCAAAGACATGAACCTCGGCGGCGTATTCAGGCCGTCAGTCTAATCTCTCGATACCCCATATGGACAGCGTGCTAGGCAATCTCGAATCGTTCGCTGCGAGCATTCCGACGTGGGCAGCCGCGCTCTTCGGCCTCGTGCTCGTCGGCATCGTTGCGCTGATCGTAGACGTCATCGCCCAACGACGACTGATCAAGCTGGTCGCTGGATTCACGCGCAGCACCGCCGCCAATTGGGACGATTCGCTAGCGGACCACCATGTGCCCCACAGGGTCGCACAAGTTTTGCCGGCGCTCGTCGTCTACTACGGGCTCGGCATCGTGCCCGGACTGCCGGCGGCTCTCGTGATCGTCGGCCGAAATATCGCAATGGCGTGCTCGGTGCTGATCGGCGCACTCGCCGTCAGCGCATTGCTCACGGCTGCGAACGAGATTTACGAACAGTATCCGGTAGCCAAGGAGCGCCCACTCAAAGGATTCGTGCAACTCGCAAAGATCGTGCTGTTCGTCGTCGCAGGTGTATTGATCGTCGCAATCTTGATCGAGCGCAGCCCAATCCTGCTGCTGAGCGGACTCGGCGCGATGACCGCTGTCCTGATGTTGATATTCAAGGACACGATCTTGTCGCTGGTCGCGAGCGTTCAACTCGCGACCCTGGATATGGTGCGCGTCGGCGACTGGATTGAGATGCCGAGTTGCGGCGCGGACGGCGACGTCATCGACGTCGCGTTGCATACCGTCAAGGTGCAAAACTGGGACAAGACGATCACAACGATCCCGACGCATAAACTGATCGCGGAATCGTTCAAGAATTGGCGCGGCATGAGCATGTCGGGCGGGCGGCGGATCAAGCGCAGCCTGTTCATCGACGTCAGCTCGATACGATTTCTGAGCGACGCAGAAATCGAGAATTTCAAACGATTCGCGCTGCTGCGCAACTACATTGACGACAAAGAGTCCGAGCTCGCCCGCTACAACGAAAGTGTCGGCGAGACCTCCAACGAAAACCTGCGGCGCTTGACGAACATCGGCACGTTCCGTGCGTACGTCGAAAACTTTCTGAGCACTCATCCGAAGATACACAACGAGATGACGCTGCTCGTGCGACAGCTACAACCCGGGCCTGAAGGCCTACCACTCGAAATCTATGCGTTTACGAACGTTACCGAGTGGAATGCGTACGAAGCGATCCAAGCCGATATATTCGATCATTTGTTGGCGATCATCGACGAGTTCGACCTGCGCATCTATCAGCAGCCGAGCGGCGGGGACGTCACGGAGCTCGCCGGGCAAGCTGGCGGTCGAGCGCGCGCGGTGTCGGCGAGTCGCGAAGCGAACATAATCTGACGACTCGCACGCCAACGACGCACCGAGCGTCGGTCGACGCGATGCTCTGTGAGCGGAGTCACGGTATGCGCTAGCGCCAACGCCTACTGTGGCACAAAGGCCGCGACGCATCGCGACGCTGACGACGACTGCCGAGCGGCAGCCAGACCATGATCGTCGCGACCTGCCAGTGCGGCCAGGAGCACTCGATGGATTTCTTCGACGACGAGCACGAGCAACAAGCACGGGTGCTGATCGTAGACAGCGGTCAAGCGCGACCGTGCGCGTCGATCCTGAAGTCGAAGGCTCGCTTCGCGATGTTGCTTGCATCCGACGGCCGCTCCGCGCTCGACGTTCTTCGACGTCACGACATCGACGTCATCGTCGTCGACGAAGACATGCCAGACATGGCGGCACCGTATCTGCTCGCCGCCGTGCAAGAGCTGTCCCCGACAACGGCAATCATCGTGTTGACCGTCAACGGTATCGGCGCGGGCGAAGACAACGAGATGATGATACGTACGCTGCCGACCGCATGCTCGGAACGCGTGCTGCACGCGGAGATCGAATCCTTGTTGGCCACGGTCCTGCAGCGTGCGACGACCGACGAAGCGATCGACCCGACCGAGGCGCTGGCTGACGCATTGCTGTCGAAGGAATTGCCGACCGATGCGCGCGAGCATGTAGCCGAGCTCCATCCGGACTTCGCCAGGACGATGACCGAGCAGGAGCTTGCGACGACCGACGTGCTCGACTCGGATGGTCCGCACAACTCGGCATCGGTTATCGGCCTGCCGCGTCAAAGTGACTTGGCTGTCAGCTCATCGGCTAGCGTCATTGCGTTCTCCGCCGACCCGGATGTCATTCGCTGTCTTGCGGATGCCGCGCAGGATCGTTTTCCACTGCTCGTCGCATCGAACATCGTTCGAGTAGTCAAGCTGCTGCAAACCCACGCACCAGGCGTACTCATTACGGACGTGTCCGAGGATCGCAGCACGATCGCTGCAATGACGGCGCGGCTCAAATACCACGTTCCCTCGCTCGTGACTGTCGCAATATCCGCGCGGCGCGATCCGGCCGAGATGGCCTGGTTGATCAACCACGGCCACATTTTCCGCTTCTTGAGAAAACCGCTTTCGATCGGCCGTGCAGCTGTTTGCTTGCACGCGGCGCTACAGCACCATGAGTCGCTTCGCACCGCGCCCGAGCCTCGCCCAGTGGCATCGGCGACGCGCAGCGACGATTCGGGAATCTTCAGCGGCGTTTTCGAGCGCCTCAAAGCCGTTGCCGATCGGCGCAGCTGACGAACGCGCTGTCGCTGCAGCGCTGCCTACAGCGCTCTAATTAAACATAATTCTCACCGCTCCCCGAGCGCACGCGACGAACCGTCCCGACACGCTGCGGCAGCACGTCCCCGTGCGCTACTATTGTTGGGCATGCTCGAGTTTCGATCAGCGACGACCTAAACAGAGAATAAAGAGCGCACGCTCGAGGAGAGACGCCGCAATGCTTCGTCCCCGCCTGAGCAGTCTAGCCGCCGTGCTTGCACTGCCGAACGTAATGCCCACGACCGTACTCGCCCAATGGCGCTGCGACTGCACGACGATTGTCGCAAGCTGCGTTGCAGAGGTTGCCGTTCGAGAGAACTGGATCGACGTGACGACCGACGGACCGCGATGCTCACGCGTCGATTACTTCGTCGACGGCATGCCGTTCGTCGCGACTGTCGTCGAAGGCCGCGAGCGTCAAAACTGGATCAGCCCGCGCGCGAACCCCGACGTGCTCGTGCAAAGCTGCCAAGTCTGCGCCGAGAACACGCGGCTGGAGAGCACGCAGGCAGCAGCCGACTCGGCGGATGGCAGCGATGGGTTACAACCGCTGATACGTTGGTCGCCGCAGTACCCGGCCGCTGCCGAGGCACAGGGGCTCGAAGGCCACGTCGGCGTCGAGTTCGACGTCACGCCGACGGGCGACGTCGTCGAGCCGGTCGTGACGGAATCCGAGCCCGCCGGCGTATTCGACGCGGCCGCGCTTGCCGCGGTAAGTCGGTGGCGCTACGCGAACGATCCCGAGCGCGAGACCGTGCACGTCACCGAGCAGATCGACTTCTCTATCGGCGATGTGTTGTGGCAGCTGCAGCCGCCGGCCGAGACGCAAGCAGACACAGCATTGACGCGGATACCGCGCAACCGCTGTGTCCGCGAGGACGCAGCATACGACTACGGCGAGATGATCGAGGCCGGCTTGATCAATGCATGCGAAGACCCGATCGTCGTTTACGGCTGCGCGCACGGCGTCGGTCGGCAGGTGGGCCGCTGGGTCTGCAGCGACTCGGCACGACTCGGCGCGTTACTGGTCCCCCCGGGCGATCAACGCGTCGGCGCGACGCTGCAGAACGGTGCCACCCTCAACAGTGTCGAGTGGCTGACGTTCACCGAGAATTTCTTCATTGCGCACGCACCGAATAGCCAGTATTGGTGGGTCGCCTGTGCGCTCGCCGATGGGCCGTGCCGTGAGGACGCGCAAATGTGGGTACGCTCCGTCGATCGACAGCCGGTCAGCGTGGATCCGAGTCGGCGCGCCGGCATCGCCGTCGCGCGCTCTTACTAGTGGCCTGTAACAGCCAATTCGGTAGTGGCCCGGGTCGCGGATGTCGCGTCGAGGCAAGGCGCGAGGAGGAGGCATAGCCGTAGCTATGGCGACGACGAGCAACGCCGCATCGGCGCGACAGACGCAGTCGGACAGTATCGAATTGGCTGTTACAGGCCACTCGAGAGTCCGTCGGAGTTCTCAATCGATCACGTAGCGTCCCGTATGGGCGTCGCGCGATCGATCGGTTAGCATGGACGGCCATCCATGGCGAGCCACGCACAATGCCGCGACAAGCCCTGCAAAAGCATCTAGCCGATCTCCATGACGAGCTTGCATCGGCGGGCGATCTCGACCCCGCTTTGCGCCAACAGCTACGGGACGTCGCCGACGACATCGAGTCGCTGCTCGGGGAGCCGTCACCGGAGCCCACGGCTAAGGCAGGGGACCAACTCCGCGAGCGGCTACGCCTCGTGACCGTCGAGTTCGAGGCAGAGCACCCACGCCTCGCGCAAGTGATCGGCCACGTTGCCGACACGCTGACGAAGCTCGGCATCTGAGCCGCGCCCGGAAAGCCTAGCAGGCTGACCGAAACGACGGCATCACGCGTGACTCAGCAGCAGCATCGATTCGACGGCCAGCACGTCTTCGTCGCTGGCGGCAGCAGTGGCATCAACCTCGGCATCGCCGTCGGCTTTGCCGAAGCCGGCGCGCGTCTGGCGATCTTGAGCCGCAATCAAGACAAGATCGATGCAGCGTTGGCCGCGATCCGCAGCGCAGGAGACGCAGCACCTCTCGGGTTCGCCGCCGACGTACGCAGTGCCGACGACGTCGACGCGGCGATCGCAGCCGCTCACGAGGCCTTCGGCCCTATCGACGTGCTGGTGTCGGGTGCCGCCGGCAACTTTCCGGCGTTCGCCAAAGACTTATCTCCGAACGGCTTCAAGGCCGTCGTCGATATCGACCTGATCGGGTCTTTCAACGTCTTGCGTGCGGCGTTCGAGCGCCTGCGTAAACCGGGAGCGAGCGTCATCAACATCTCGGCGCCGCAGGCACTGAATCCGATGGTCGCGCAGATTCACGTCTGCGCAGCCAAAGCCGGCGTTGACATGCTGACCCGCGTGCTAGCAATGGAATGGGGACCGCTGGGCATCCGCGTGAACTCGATCGTGCCCGGACCGATTGCCGAGACCGAAGGCATGCGGCGTTTAGCACCGTCGCCCGATGCTCGCGCCGCCGTAGCCGCAACCGTGCCGTTGCAGCGGCTAGGCAACGTCGAGGACATCGCAGCTGCCGCGCGGCTGCTGTCATCACCGGATGCGGCCTACGTGACCGGTGCGATCGTCCCGGTCGACGGCGGCTGGTCGCTCGGCGGTTATGCCAGTGCGTCGGCTGCGCTCGCGACCGAGCTCGCGCGCGACTAATCGCGCGCGAGCGTTGTCACTGAGTTTAGGCTTCTCCGGCTAGACGCTCGTAGCCGCCGCACCAGCAATCTCGACGTCGACGCCCGGGGACCGCATCCGATCGCGGGAACCGCGTGGCCCGCGACGCGGCCGCTCGTCGGGACTCAAAAGCCCGTCGTCATTGCGATCGAGTCGACCGAACTCCGCGTCGGTCATGCCGGGACGCACGGCGCGCAGCTCGTCCAACGACAGTGCGCCATCACCATCGGTATCGAGCAATGGCGGCAGCCATCGGCGCCCGGCTCGCGGACCTTCGCCGTGACCGCGACGCATTGCGCGCAACTCGTCGCGACTCAGATAACCGTCGGCATCCGTGTCGGCCGCATTGAAGTCATCGGCACCGAACGACGGCCGTATGGCCTGAAGCTCCGGCAGTGAAATCTGGCCGTCGCCGTCGGTATCGACAGGCGGCTGGGCGCCGGCCGCGACCGCGGCTGTCGACAGGACGAATACGCCAATGAATCGTAGCAACACGTTAGTTCTCCTCTCTATAGATACGCGATTCGCGTTTAAACAATGACAACGCGCTGAAGTCAGGACCGTTGACAACGCGAGCGCACGGATCCGCAGAGATTGGCCGAATTTGCAGCGAGTCATCGACGACGACAGCGGCTACACTGATCGACTATTCTCGAGCGCGCGATCGGAGAATGAACGACTCGACCGATAAATCCGCTGCATTCGGTCCGGAAGCAATTGCGTTTCTGAGCGAGCTGGCGGCGAACAACGACCGAGTGTGGTTCGCCGAGCAAAAACCCCGCTACGAGCGGCACGTGCGCGAGCCGGCGTTAAGTTTCGTCGTCGCAGTCGCGCCCGGGCTCGAGAAACTCTCACGCCATTTCGCTGCGAACCCGAAACGCACGGGCGGCTCGCTGATGCGCATCTATCGAGATACGCGCTTCTCGAAGAGCAAGTTGCCGTACAAGACGAATATCGGCATCCAGTTCCGGCACGCACGCGGCCGCGACGTGCACGCGCCAGGCTTCTACGTGCATATCGAGCCCGGTGACTGCTTCATTGGCGCAGGTATTTGGCGCCCGGACAGCGAAGCCTTAGGGGCGATTCGCGCGAAGATTGCCGACTCTCCACATGCGTGGCGGCGCGCCCGCGATGCGCAACCTCTCACCGCGCACTTCGAGCTCGCCGGTGAGTCGCTGCGGCGCATGCCGCGAGGCTTTTCACCGGATCTCGCCGAAGCCGACGACATCCGTCGCAAGGACTTCATCGCCGTAACTCACTTCGAGATCGGCGAGATCACCGAGCCCGAGTTCATCGACTACGCGCTCGCGCGGTTCAGCGACGCGCAGCCGCTGATGCGCTTCTTGTGTGGCGCGCTGGGGCTCGCGTTTTGACCCGGGCGTCAGCCCCCGAAATCAACCGTCCTCGAGCAGGTTCGACGGCAGGAACCGCCGCGTCGCTTCCTCATCGCAGTTGAATGACTCCATATTCGTGTTCGGGCGATAGAGCAGCGCGCGGGTATGCGTCATCGAGCCTATGACGTACTCCGGGTCCTCGAGAAAGAACTCGACCTCGAGCCGCCCGTCATCGAGCAGTCGATAACGTTCGACAACGTGCTTTTGGGCACCCGAGGGAACGCCGTTCTGGTAAGGCGAGCGGTGATCGGCGAAGTTCGTCGTATCGACGACTAGCGTGTCGCCGTCCCAACGTCCAACCGAGTGGCCGGTCGCCGAGCGCACGCTAGCATCGGGATGCGCGCGGCCGTCCATGTAGACCGTGCGAGTATCGTCGAAATACTGGCTGCGAATTGTCAGCGTGCCGTCGCCGTTGTCGGTGAGCTCGATCGGGTACAGATCCGTGTAGACGATCATCGACGGCGTCGGCTTTGGTGTGCACGTCAGCTCCGGGTTCTCCGCCGAATCCTGACTGAATGCCTCGAACGCGGCGCGTCCTCGCTCGGTCAGCGTGAGGTCGCGAAATGCCAGCTGGTCCAGCCCTCCGGGGTAATCAGCGCCAAGGCTCGTGCGATCGACGATCCAGCGACCGAATACCGATGTCGCACGCGGCTCCGCCGTTGCGCGGCGTTGCGTCTCCAACGGCTGGTCGACGCCGATCTCCGCGCCGTCCTTGGAGACGGTCGTGACAAGGCCATAGGTTCGGCCGTCGCGAGCCGGATGCAGCTCGACGGTGACGTCATCGCCGACGGCCAACGAGTCGCGCGACCATCCGCGACGCATCAACGTGATCATCGAGCCCATCTGCGCCGTCCATTCCTCGGTCTGGCCGTTCGCGCCGGGAACGGCGACGACGATGTACGCGTGCGGGTTGCGCAAGCTGAACTCGGTCACGGTGCCTTCGAGCGTGATGACAGTATCCATCTGCAGCGCCGCGTCGCTGTGGTGCCCAAGCGCCGCGGTCGAGAGCAGCGTGGCTGCAATCAGAGTCGTTGTTTTATTCATGAGGTTAGTCCGCAACCTAGTCGTAGTTGTAAACGAGTGCCGAGTGCCAATTATCGCCGCAGATGGTCTGCGGTCCAATGTCGTGTCCCGGCGGCGGGCGTCGCTCAGTCGACCGTCTCGCCGCGCACGAAAATGACCGTGCCGTCCTCGAGGACGATGCGCTGGCACAAGCCGGTCGGCTCACCGCCCGTCCCGGGATTGATGTAAACAGTCACTGGCTGTCCGGATTGCAGCGAATTGCGATGGTATCCCATCCGGGCAAGCGTGCTGACGTTGCTGTGCTCGATGACCCATGGCACGACCTCGCCGTCGTCGCCCTCGACGTCGACGACGATCGCGATGTGTGGGTTGCGCCAGACGAGCTCGCGCACCGTACCCTCGATCGGAATCTCGGCGCTCATGTCATAACGATTGCCGCGACCGTGGTGCGCCGACGCTG
>JAHEEN010000072.1 GCA_024640685.1 Rhodospirillaceae bacterium | reverse complement strand
ACCTCGATCGAGATCGGCCACTGTCCGTGGCCTAGGATCGCCGCTAACGAGACGACAGCCATGCCGACGATGCCGGCGGCAACGATGGCCGCGCGATTGTGCTCGCGATACCCCATGACGAGCCCAATGACGCTGATCGGCACGACTAGCCACAGCATCACTGCATGAAAGTGCGACTCGTTGCCGAGCCCGAGCGCTGCCAGCGGCAACACGGCCACGACCAGCGGCACAGCCAGACAGTGCACGATGCAGATTGCGGACAGCGAGATAGCAATCCGGTCGAAGTAGCGCGATACCATCGTCGATTGTTAGAGGTAGTGCGAAGTCGGGCGGGGAGCATACCTCAGCCCGCGGCTGAGGTGCCAATGGTGCCGTGCCGCCGAAGTCCGCGATCGTCGAATCCCGCATTCTGTGGCAAAGCCACGAGCAGCGACGTACGATCGGGCTCGCCCGCGTACGGCGAAAATAGTGACCTGGAGCAAGCGAACATCATGAATATTAGCGACTCGACGATCATCATCACCGGAGCGGCGCGCGGGCTGGGCGCGGCCGTCGCGCGACACCTCGGAAGCGCCGGTGCGAAGCTCGCATTGATCGACCTGACGGCGGACAGCCTCGACGCGACGTTGTCGGCCTGCCGAAATATCGGTGCCGATGCGCGAGCCTATGCCTGTAATGTCGCCGACGAATCCGCCGTCGAGCAGACGTTCGCAGCTGTTGTCGACGACTTCGGCAGCTTCAACGGCCTCGTCAACAACGCCGGCATCCTGCGTGACGGCATGTTGGTCAAGGCAAAGGACGGTGAGATTGCCTCACGGTTGAGCCTCGCCGACTGGCAGGCAGTCATCGACGTCAATCTGACGGGCGTATTCTTGTGCGGCCGCGAAGCGGCGACGGGCATGGTTCGTCTCGGCTCACCCGGATGGATTGTCAATATGTCGAGCATTTCGCGTGCCGGCAACTTCGGACAGAGCAACTACTCAGCTGCAAAAGCCGGTGTCGCAGCGTTGACGAGCGTTTGGGCGAAAGAGCTCGCACGCCATTCGATCCGCGTCAATGCAATAGCGCCCGGCTTCGTCAAAACCGAGATGGTCGCAAGCATGAAGCCCGAGGCGCTCGCACGCATGGCTGCCGGAATTCCGGCCGGGCGGCTCTGCACGCCCGAGGAGATCGCGCACGCGTGCGCCTATTTGATCGAGAACGACTACATGAACGGCCGCGTCATCGAGATCGATGGCGGGCTGCGTCTCTGAGGTTTCAAAGCGTAGACTCGGCTGCGATAAAAAAAGGCCGCGCGCCATTGACGGCGCGCGGCCAAGGTCAGAGTAGTCTTAGAAAGACTCGTTACTCGGGTGCGGCTGCGAACTCGGGGTAAGCCTCGAGACCGCATTCGCCGACATCGACGCCCTCGTACTCCTCCTCCTCGGAGACGCGGATACCCATGACCATCTTGATCACGAGCCAGACGATAAAGCTCGTCGCGAACACCCAAGCGAAGATAGTGACGATACCGAGCAGCTGCGCACCGATCGACGCGTCGGGATTCGTCAAGCAAACGGCCAACAAACCCCAAACGCCGACGACGCCATGAACAGAGATCGCACCAACCGGATCGTCGATCTTGAACAGCTTGTCGATGTAGACGATCGAAGGCACGACGATCAATCCGCCGATTGCGCCGATTAGGGTAGCCATGACCGGCGTCGGTGTCAGCGGCTCGGCCGTGATCGCGACCAGACCCGCCAGTGCCCCGTTCAATGCCATCGTCAGATCCGCTTTACCGAACCATGCGCGAGCAAACAGCAGCGCCGCGACGAGCCCGCCTGCTGCGGCCATGTTCGTATTGACGATGACCAACGACACGGCGTTGGCCTCTTCGACGTTCGCGATCTTGAGCTCCGAGCCGCCGTTGAATCCGAACCAACCAAGCCACAAGATCAACGTACCCAACGCCGATAGGGGTAGGTTTGCGCCGGGTATTGCGCGAACCTCTCCGCCGGGGCCGTACTTGCCTTTACGAGCACCGAGCAGCAGCACGCCGGCAATCGCCGCTGACGCGCCGCACATATGCACGACGCCGGAGCCCGCGAAATCCAAGAAGCCTGCCGCATCGAGGAATCCGCCGCCCCATTTCCAATAGCCCTGCACGGGATAGATGACGCCCGTCAGCACGATTGCAAAAACGAAGAACGACCAAAGTTTCATCCGCTCGGCAACGGCGCCCGACACGATCGACATCGCGGTTGCTACGAACACGACCTGGAAGAAAAAATCCGACAGGTTCGAGTAGTACGGCGCATCATCACCGCCGGCCAGCACGTCGGCCGTGGCGTTGTCCGCCGACGTCAGCATGCTGATTCCCGGGATCACGCCGTTACCGTCACCGTACATGATGCCGTAACCGCAGACCATGTACATGATGCAGGCAATCGAATAGAGGCCTACGTTCTTCGTCAGAATTTCTGCTGTGTTTTTCGATCGGACGAGACCGGCTTCGAGCATTGTGAAGCCAGCTGCCATCCACATGACCAACGCACCCATCACGAGAAAGTAAAACGTGTCGAGCGCGTAACTAAGTTCCGCTAGTTCCATTTTCTTCAGTTCCTCTTCGCCTTAGAGCGCTTGATCACCGGACTCACCCGTGCGAATCCGAATAGCCTGCAAGAGATCCGAAACGAAGACCTTGCCGTCACCGATCGAGCCGGTCGAAGCGGCTCCGGTGATGGCTTCGACGGCGGCATCCAACAAATCGTCGGACACGGCCGCCTCAATCTTCGTCTTGGGCACGAAATCGACCGAGTACTCGGCGCCCCGATAGAGCTCCGTGTGGCCCTTTTGTCGGCCGAAGCCTTTGACTTCGGTGACGGTCAGCCCTTGCACGCCGGCCTCAGCAAGCGCTTGGCGGACATCCTCGAGCTTGAACGGCTTGATGACCGCGGTAATGAGTTTCATTGCTGATTTCCACTGTTGATTTCGAATGACGGCCAGGACTTGCAGTTATCGTGCCAGGTCCCTTCAGACAGCTCGCCGCCGGTTTGCGGCGTGGAATCTAGGCGGAAAGCGCATATGACGCACCGTTTTGGTGCGCATACGCACAACGATAAGGCTATGGCTCGGCGAGGAAGGTTGCGCTCAGCGGTGCTGAAACTTCGCTGGGCGCTTTTCGCGAAACGCCAGCACGCCCTCGCGAAAATCCGCGGAGTCGACGAGCGGCGCCTGGAGCTCGGCTTCGAGCTCGATTGCTGTGCGAAAGTCGCTGCCGGCGGCGCCGCGCAAAGCTTGCTTCGTCGCCGCGATTGCCAGCGCGGGCTGCTCAGCCAGCGTCTGTGCCCAGGCTAGCGCCGCCGCGCGTGCCGCGCCGTCGGCAACGACGCGATTGGCAACGCCCAGTTGCAGGCACTCAGCCGCCGAGAGCTTGACCGCATCGACGATGAACTCGAACGCGCGCGCCGATCCGAGCAGTCTGGGCAGCAGCCAGCTCAAACCGCCGTCCGGCAGCAGCCCAATCCGGTTGAACGGCGCCTGCAGGTACGCGGACTCGCTCATGACGCGGAGGTCGCAGACGAGCGCGTACGCAAGACCAATGCCGACAGCGGGGCCGTCGAGCACGGCGATGACAGGCTTGGGCATCTCCGAAATCGCCAGCAATCCCGGCCCGTACTCCTCGAGCAGCTGTTGCTGCGTTTGATCCGCGACGGGCGGCTCAGCCTTGAGATCGGCGCCCGACGAGAACGCATTGCCAGCCCCAGTCAGCACGACGGCGCGCACGGTCGCGTCGTTAGCGAGAAGCTGCAATATGTCGCGAAGCGAGCAGCGCAGGTCACGGTTGAATGCGTTAAGCACGGCTGGGCGGTTGAGCTCGACACTGGCCACCGGCCCCGCCCGCTCGACGATGACGGATTGATTCTCACTCATGCGCCTGCTCCGAGCCCGTCGTGACGGTGAGCTTAGCGCGTTACCGGCGTCTGGAGCGAGGTCGATCCAAAGAGGCGTGCCCTAGGGCGCGTACTAAAAGTCGCTTGGCGCGACTTCCAGCTCCAAACCATCGAGCTGATCCGATGTGATGATCTGGCAGCTCAATCGCGACCGGTCTGCATCGAAGTGCGGGCTGTTCTCGAGCATCGACGACTCTTCGTGGGTTCTCGGGTGCAGTCGCTCCTGCTGCATATCCGCTGCAATGAACACATGACAGGTTGCGCACGAGCAGAGCCCCCCGCAGATTGCGTCGACACTCGCATCCAGATCGCGAATATTCTCCATGACCGACAGGCCGTTCTGCGCGTCGACGGTGAAGACATCACCGTTGCGATTCTTGACGACGAGTTTTGGCATAGATAGTTCTTTTCGGTCGAGATCGAGCGGACGCGGACTATACCAAAGATTGGGGAAGCGATGACCCCAACAACAAAGCGAGCCGAGGCGCTCGATGCACACCGAGCCAGTGATATAGTCTCGCGGTCGAGTCAGTTAGACAGTACGGCCACAGAGGGGAGGCTTTCGATGAGACGCCCGACACAGTTGGTAAGTGCCGCCGCTTTTTGCCTCAGTCTGGCCCCGGTCGGCGCACGCGCGCATCACAGCTTCGCGGCAACTTTCGACGTCGAGACGGTCGACGAGCTCGAAGGTGAGGTCGTCAGCGTTCAGTGGCGCAACCCGCACGTGCTGTTCACGCTCAGAGCGAATGGGCCTGCCGGCGACGACACCCTTTATCAGATCGAGAGCCATTCGTTGAGCATCATGCGACGTATGGATATCGCGAGCACTGCGCTCAATGTCGGCGATACGATCCGCGTGGCCGGTCATCCAGCACGGCAAACGGACAACGCGATGTTCGTTCTCAATGCACTGTTGCCGAGCGGGCAAGAGATCGTATTCGATCCGTTCGGCGCACCGCGATGGGGCGAGAACCTCGGCACTACTCGTGTCTGGCAAGCGACCGAGGGCGAAGCTCCGAGCGACGACAACGGCATCTTTCGGGTCTGGATCACGTCGGTGACGCACCCGAACGCATGGCCGTTTCCAGAGGCGTTCAATTTATCGCTGATCCAGCGTTACCCGCTGACGGAACAGGCGCAAGCGGCAGTCGCTGCTTTCGACCCGCTGACCGATCTCCCGACTCTGAACTGTATGCCGAAAGGCATGCCGACGATCATGGAGCAACCCTACCCGATGGAGATCGTCGATCGAGGCGACGTGATCCTGCTGAGGCTCGAAGAGTACGACACGCTTCGAACCGTGCATATGAACCAAGCTGCTGCACCGGCTGATCAGCCGGCATCGGATCTCGGCTACTCTACTGGGCGCTGGGAAGGTGAAACACTGGTCGTCAGAACGACGCACGTCAGTTGGCCATTTTTCGACAGCGTCGGCATTCCTCTGAGCGGGGCCGTGGAGATAGAGGAGCGCTTCATGCCCTCCGATGACGGCTCAGAGCTGCATTTGCAGATGACCGTAACGGATCCGGCGACGTTCATGGAGCCTGTACAGGTCGGGAAAACTTGGTTGGCTATTTCGGGGGTTGAGGTACAGCCGTACGAATGCACGAACTAGGTGACGATAGCCGTGACGTCGAGGTCGAGATCACAGCGCGCAATCGGTAGAATGCGTCACTTGACCCGCCAATCTCGGTAACCCATCCGTCATTTCACGTCACCGGCCACGAGGAGCCCTCATGCATAAGATTTCAATGACGACTCTGGTCGCTTTGAGCCTTGGAGCAACCGCCGCGAGCGCGCAAGACGCACTCGAGTCCGAGGAACAAAGGACGCTGTATGCACTCGGCGTGGCGCTCGGCACGAACATTCAGCAATTCGCGTTGTCGGATGCGGAACTCGACGTCGTCGCTTCCGGACTGCGCGACGCCGTGCTCGGCAACGAGCCCGCCGTCGACATGGCAGTCTACGGCCCGCAGATCCAGACTCTCGCACAATCCCGCGCCGCGACCCAATCGGCAGCGGAGAAGGAGGCGTCAGCGGCGTTCTTGGCGGAGTTGGCGCAAGAGCCAGGTGCCGAGACCACCGAGAGCGGCATCATCTACATTCAAATGACGGCCGGCGCCGGCGCGAACCCAACGGCGGCGGATACAGTCCGTGTTCACTATCACGGGACACTGCGTGACGGCTCGGTCTTCGATAGCTCGGTCGATCGCGGCGAGCCAATTTCGTTTCCGCTGTCCGGCGTTATTCCATGCTGGACCGAGGCCGTGCAGAAAATGACGGTCGGCGGCAAGAGCAAGATAGGCTGTCCGTCGGACATGGCCTACGGTGACTCCGGACCGCCTGGCATTCCGGGTGGCGCTGCGCTCGTGTTTGAAGTCGAGCTCCTCGGTATCGAGTAGTTCGCAAGAGCCTGCATTCCCGAGATGTAGGCACGACACGCGAGACATCGGACGACTTTTCGAGAACAGGAACACTGCAATGAGCAACAACGACAATATCGATCGCCGCCGCTTCCTTGCCGGCGGCGCCGCCGCCGCAACCGCGGCGTGCCTCAGCGACACCGCAGCGGCGCAAACTTCCGACTACGTCATCGACGCGCCGCAAGCCGTGTCGATGGAAGTCGTCGGAACGGATCGTCGTTTTCCCGTTAGGCGTGTCTACTGCCTCGGCCGAAACTACCGAGCGCATGCAATCGAAAGTGGCGACGATCCCGACGTCAACCCACCGTTCTTTTTCATCAAGCCCCGCGACGCGGTCATCGACTACCGTGACGGTTTCCCATACCCGCCGATGACCGAGGCGCTGCGCTACGAAGGAGAGCTCGTCGTTGCGCTGAAAAGCGGTGGCAGCAACATCGATCCAGCCGATGCGCTCGAGCACGTCTACGGCTATGGCGTCGGGCTCGACATGACGCGGCAGGATCTGCAACAAGTCGCTCAATCGCTATCGCGACCGTGGGCCATCAGTAAGTCGTTCGATAAATCCGCGCCGTGCGGGCCGTTACACCCTGTCGAGACGCATGGCCACGCCGTGTCCGGACGGATCTGGCTCAGCGTCAACGGCGTCGTGCGACAAGATTCGGATCTGGATTTTCAGCGCTGGTCGGTACCCGAAGGCATTTCGATTCTCTCGCAGTACTACGAGCTCACTGCCGGCGACATCATCATGACCGGTACGCCGGAGAACATCGGGCTCGTGACCAAGGGCGATGTCATGAACATCGGCATCGACGGCCTAGGCGAGATCGAGGTGCGCGTCACCTAGTCGTCCAAGCCGGAGCTGTGTAGCGCGAAGCCGTTGCGCGCGACGCGTTCGAGTCCGCGGATGATGTCGAGCCTTTTCTAGCAGACGAGCCTGTACTCTGCGATGCCTTCGGGGGTGCAGGCACAATCGGCGTGCGTTGTGTTTTCTCGAGCTCGATCTCTGGATTGTCGAGGCTTTTGATCAGAATCGACATGCTATCGTTGGCGTCTTGCGACCACTGCCAGACAGCCTTACCACTCTAGAATTCGATTCGCCCGGCGGCGTCTTCGCGATGAATGCTCGTGTATTTCTTATCCGACATAGGCACCTTGCTCGACGGAGTCACGCGAACACGCTCACAGCAGCAAGACGCCGGCTGGGATGCTGTGTTGGCAATCAAGTTACACGTTCCCGGTTGCGAAACTATTTGACGTCGCAATTTTCCATAATGCAGGCTCTATGCCTCGGGCCACGGGCTCGCCCCATGCGTGACCCCAGCGTAATAACCGAACCTTCTAACGGGTCTGAATCGCCATGCCGATGATTGCCCCTAACCGCGACAGTGAAAACCACGCGTGTCTCGTCGTATTTCTCAAAGCGCCAGCGCGCTCGAAACGCCGCCTCGCGGCCGAGATTGGCGAACCTGCGACGCAAGTCGCTGAGCATCTGCTCGCATGCGCTATCGAAGATGCCCGCGCGTGGCCGGGGGCCGTCGTTCTCGCGCCTGCGGCCGATGACGACGCCAACTGGGTCAGACACCAGCTAGACCTCACCTACGACGTCGTCGTGCAGCAGGGTGGCTCGCTTGGAGCACGCATCAATCATGTCGATCGAACGCTGCGCGCGCGCGGCTTCGAGCGCTTGATCTTCATCGGCGCAGACTGCCCGGCCCTCGATGAAAGTTATCTGCGGCAAGCGGATGCGGCACTCGCAGCGAACGACGCAGTGCTGGGGCCGGCAAGCGACGGCGGCGTCGTGCTGATGGCCGCGAAGCGGCCATGGCCGGATATCGAGGCGCTTTCGTGGAGCACCGATAGGTTGCTCGATGAGCTGACCGCACGCCTCAATGCTGAGGATTGGTCGCTGAGCACGCTCGAGGTGCTCTGCGACGTCGATGCGGCAGCGGATCTGTCTGCAGTCGTGGCAGACCTTGTCCGCGACGCGCGCCCGGCGCGGCGACGGTTGACTGCGTGGCTCTCGAGCCGCGATCGCGCGGTGGACGACGCGCTATGACCCGAATTCGATTGATCGCGTTGATTGCGCTTGCCGCTACTGTCACCGCCGCAGTCGTCTGGCTGCCGATCGCCGAGTGGCTCGCGATTGGCGTCGCTTGGGTCGACACGCACCCGATGTTGGCCGGGCCCGTGTTTGTCGGCACCTACATCGCTGCGACCGTGCTCGCGTTGCCGGGCTCGATTTTGACGCTTGCCGCCGGATTTGTGTTCGGACTGCCGCTCGGCATCGCGCTGACGTCGGTTGCGAGCGTCACCGGTGCGACGAGCGCATTCTTGGTCGGGCGCTATCTTGCGCGCGCCTGGGTCGAGCGGCGCATCGAATCGAACAAGACCTTCAAAGCGCTCGATGCTGCGACACGCCATGAAGGCTTCGTCATCGTATTTCTGGCACGGCTGTCACCGGCGTTTCCGTTCAACCTCTTAAACTACGGGCTCGCGCTAACGGGCGTGCGTCTGCGCGACTATTTCTTCGCATCGTGGATCGGCATGTTGCCCGGCACCGTGCTCTATGTGTATCTCGGCGCCGCTGCCGGCGACTTGAGTCAGCTATTGAGCGGCAATGTCGACAGCGGTCTTGCCGGGCGAGCACTATTGATCGGCGGACTGATCGCGACCGCCGTTCTGACGGCGATCATCACGCGCAAGGCGAGCCTGGCGCTTGGACGTCACCTCAAAGCGGAGCTGCCCGAGCAAGGTGAGACCCCATGAGCGTCGCCGGCGACTCAGTGAGCTATCCGGGCGCATCGCATGACGCCGTATGGCGCTCGCTCGTTTTTCCGCAAGACTACGTCAACCCCCGCGCAACGGATCGTTACCACCTGATCGTCATAGGCGCGGGTCCTGCGGGTCTGATCTGCGCACTCGGCGCCGCAGGACTCGGTGCTCGTATCGCATTGATCGAGCGCCACGCAATGGGCGGCGACTGCCTGAACGTTGGCTGCGTGCCATCGAAATCCTTGCTCGAGTTCACGCACCGCCAAGGCCCCGCAGCGCGCTTCGATGCGGCGTTCGAGTGGATGCGCTCGGTGCGCGCAAGTATCGCCGCGCACGACTCGGTCGACCGCTACACACAGCTCGGCGTCGACGTCTTCCTCGGAGACGCACAGTTTCTCGATGCGGACACGGTGAAGGTCGGCGATCAGCAGCTGCACGGGCGCCGCGTCGTCATTGCGACGGGCGCTCGGGCCGGAATGCCCGCAATCGACGGTCTGCTCGACTCCGAGCCGCTGACAAACGAGTCGGTATTCGAGCTCCGCAACGCGCCACGGAGCCTCGCAATCATAGGCGCAGGCGCGGTTGGCTGCGAGCTCGCGCAGGCGTTCTCGCGCCTGGACATTGGCGTAACACTACTCGACTGGACAGATCGCGTGCTTCCGCTCGAATCGCCACGCGCAAGTGCCGCGGCGCTCGATGCGCTCATACGCGACGGCGTCGACGTCAAGCTCGGCGCGCGGATCAGCTCAGTTGCAAGGTCCGGCAACGAGACTAGCATCTCACTCGAGCGCGGCGAGGTTCGCGCCGAGCGCGTCGTCGTTGCATGCGGTCGGCGCGCGAACGTCGAAACCTTGAACCTCGACGTTGCCGGCGTCGAGCTGACTGAGCGCGGTTTGATCCGCGTCGACTCGCGGCTGCGCACGACGAACGCGAAAGTCTACGCCGCCGGCGACGTCTGCTCGACATTGCAGTTCACGCACCACGCCGACGCGCAGGCTCGCGTTGTCATCCAGAATGCGCTGTTTGCGCCGACCGCGCGCGCGGATCGCCTCGTGATCCCCCACTCGACATACATGAGTCCCGAGATTGCGCAAGTGGGCGCGACCCAGACGTCGCTCGAGCAGGCAAATGTCGACTATCTGCGTTACGAGCTCGACTTTGGCGAGCTCGATCGAGGCCGAGCATCCGGGTCGGTCGGAGAGTTTGCCGAAGTATTGGCCGAGCCCGGCAAAGGCAAGATCCTCGGCGCGACCGTCGTGGCCGAGAACGGCGGCGAGCTCATCGTTCCAGTCTGCGTCGCAATGACGAACGGCCTCAGTCTTAGCGAGCTCGGCAAAACGGTTTTCCCCTACCCGACGCGATCGGAGTATCTCCGCCGTATTGCCGACCAGCACAACCGTACGCGGCTGACCCCAACGGTCGCGACAATCATGAAATCGTGGCTGAGGCTAATCGAGTGACTGATCCAAGCCCCATCGCAATCGTCACTCCCGTTCTCGACGATGCCGCTGCATTGAGTGGCTTACTGACGCGCGTGAACTCATGGTCGAGGAGGCCCGTCGAGATCCGGGTCGTTGCAGCGCATTCAACGCCCGCGATCGACGCCGTTTGTCGAGAGGCCGCGTGCGATTTGACCGTCGCGCACCCGTGTCGCGGCGAGCAGCTCGATGTCGGCGCTCGCGCGACCCGGGCCGACATACTCTGGTTTCTGCATGCCGACGCGGTCCCGTGTGAATCCAGTATTGCCGCGATCGAATCGGCACGGGCTGCGGGCGCTGAGTCCGGCTGCTTTCACTTCGAGTTCACGGCACCCTCGTCGTGGCCCAAGCGCACTGTCGCCGCCGGCGTCGCACTGCGGCTTCGCTGTGGCGGCATCCCCTATGGCGATCAAGGCCTGTGGATGACCCGCGAGGCTTACGAAGCATGCGGCGGCTTTGCACACCAGCCGCTGTTTGAGGAAGTGCGTCTCGTCAAACAACTGCGCAAGCGCGGCACGTTCATCATGCTCGACAAGACCCTCGGCGTGTCACCGCGACGCTGGGAGCGCGACGGCTGGTTGCGCCGTTGCGCAGCCAATCGTTTGCTCGCGCTCGGCCATGCAATCGGAATCTCGCCGGCGCGCCTCGCCGCGCGCTATTATCGACCGCGACTCGTCGAGGGACGCAGCCAATGAATGCCGATCCGCAGTTCTTGACTGTGACCCCCGACGGCGACCCGCGCGGTTACATTCAGCCGCACGCGCTGCGCGAGCTGTGGTTTCATACCGGGACGGCCTGCAACCTGAGCTGCCCGTTTTGCCTCGAAGGCTCGAAGCCCGGAGATGGTCGCCTCGATCGCATCACGCTGGCGGATGCTCAGCCGTTGATGGACGAAGCCGTCGCGCTCGGGGTCGAGCAATTCTCGTTCACCGGCGGCGAGCCGTTCATCGTCAGGGATTTCGTCAACATCCTGCGTTATGCGTCGGCGCTCAAACCTTGTCTCGTGCTGACGAACGGCACGGACCCGGTGCTGAAGCGCTTGCACCAAATCGAAACGCTGCACGATCAGCCTCAGCCGATCTCATTTCGGATCAGCATCGACTACCCGGACGAGTTGCGCCACGATGCCGGCCGCGGCGATGGCAGCTTCGCAAAATCATGGCAGAGCCTCAAAGCCCTCAACGCGCTTGGCTTCCGTATCTCGGTCGCGCGACAGATGGCGCGCGATGAGGACAGAGCCGCGGTCGAGAGCGCATTCCGTGCACTATTCGCCGACTACGAGCTGCCGACCGACATGACGATCGTCGCGTTTCCCGATTTCCTGGCGCCCGACTCGGATCCTCACGTGCCGTTCGTTACAGAGCACTGCATGACGACCTATCAAACCGAGGAATCACGGCAGGCGTTCATGTGCGCTTTCTCGAAAATGATCATCAAGAAAGCAGGCCGCATGCGCGTTTATGCGTGTACTCTCGTCGACGATGACGAGAGCTACGACCTCGGCAGCACGCTCGCAGAGTCGCTCGACAAGCGCGTCATGCTCCATCACCACCGCTGCTACAGCTGTTTCGCCTTCGGCTCGTCATGCAGCGAGATCGACCGCTGAACGGCCACGGCGAATGCCGCGCGTAGCGTTACTTCATCATCGAGTAACCGGTCGGATCGAGAAACACGCTGTCGACGTTGGCAACGAGCCGACCGTTTCGGCGTGACGCCTCGGCAGCCTGCTGCCACTCCGGATCGCTCCTGAACGCATCCCAGCTAGCGGCAGCGGCTTCCCTACTATCGTGCGCGAGCAGATAGATCAGCGTGTTGTCCGCAAGCGGCGCCTCTTGCGGCGCAAAGTAACCGATGTTGGTCATGCCATGGCGCTCGAAGAGGCCCACGGTATGGTCGCGGAAGCGGGCGTGAAGCTCGGCGAGGCGACCGGGGTGCGCAGTATACGTGCGCAGCTCGAAAACGCGGTTCATTCCCTGCGCCTGTGCTTCACTCGCAAGCTCGATAGAGCTACCTGCAAAGAATCCCGCTGCGAATAGTGCCAACGCGAGAGGAATCATGATTCGTCTGTTGATCGTCATCGTCGCTCCTTATCGTGGAATGGTCTGGCGATCCCCCGGAGTTTTTCGAATCAGCGGGCGAGATCGCTCAGGGAATCAATACCGCGCGCAAGTCGCCGCGCCCAGTTGCTGAAGAGTCGTGACGTCAATGCGGGGATGTTATTGACCTGTACCGGTCCATCCGCGCGTTGCCGCTCCATCGTCCGCGCCAAAATCTCGTCGCTCATGGAGTCCCGCAGCTCGATCACCAGGGCCGCCTCGTAAACCCAGCGCACGCTGACTGCCCCGCTGCTGGAAGAGTCCGGCGGAACGGCAGATATGAAGTCGAGCAGCGTCCCCCGGACCAGCAGCACGTCTCGCCCGACCTCGGTCGTAAGCGTAAAGCCCTCGAGGTCGCCTATCGCCTCGTGCAGCGACTCCGCGAATAGATCGCGGAGTTGTGCTTGTCGGGTCTCGGACACGGCGTAGATCTCATCGGATCGTGAGTTGAATACATTGGCGCGTGCTTCGGCAACGTCACGAAATGCCACGCCTGCAGGTAGGAAGTAGAGCCGGCTGTAGCCGGAGAGATCGAGGTCCGGCTTCGCCCACCCACCGGGAACCTGGTCGCTCTCGAGGCGATGCAGCCCGTCATCGCTGATTTCAGCGTCGTCGCCGGTCGCGAAGCTGAGCTGTGCCTCGGAGACCGTAGATACGCATGCCAGGGACACACCCAGAAAGACACAGGCCGCAGCTCGAAAAAATTTCGTCGCCATGATGCCCCCCTTCTTATTCTAATCGCCAGCGCAGCAGCGCCCGCTGGCGTTCTGCAGCAGATCGGAGGACAACTAAGATAGCGCGAATATCGCTGGACTGGAACTCAATCTCTAAGACTAAAACGTTGCTAGACCATGGAATGGGCCTGCCGTGCCGCCCGGTACTGCAGGAATTTGCCACGAGACCATGAACTCCCAGCGCCGGCGTTGTGCCGCTTCGCGGGCGACGTCCTCCAAATAACCGTTGTCGACGAGCGGTAGCCCAATGAAAACCTGCGTCATTTGGTGGACCGGCCTGCGAATCCCATCGACGCCGGACGGCTGAACATCATTGACCGCATCGCCGACGAGCATTGCAACGCCGCGCTCCTTGAGCCACGGCAGCACCGATGCGTGCAAGCCCGCACCGCCGCGCGCATAGTTCCAAGCCCCTTGTTGCGCCCGCTTCGCCCAGCGACCGGTGCGCACGAGCAACACGTCGCCAGACTCAACCGTGACGCCCGCGAACTCCTCCCAGGCCTCGAGATCGGCGACGAAGATCGGTGTGCTCGGCGCTAGCCATTCGACCCCGCGTAACAGCGGAATATCGACGAGCACGCCGCGCGTCACATAACCCGGCCCCATGCGATCGATCGCAAGGTCCTTGCAGCCCTCGGTATCGAGATTCTGCGGGTAGCCGTTGAAGATGACGTACTCACCGTCGAGCTCGGTGCGGTAATGGCAAAGCGCATCCATGTGCGAGAGCTGTCCGTCGTGCATCGAGTAGCTCATCGCATCGAGCGCGAACAGCACTTCGCCCGTCGCCGGATCGACTCGCGTCATCCAGTGCTCGGTGGGCGCGAACGTCTGGCTATCGATCGCCTCCTCCTCGGTCACGAAA
>JAHEEN010000071.1:12107-14318 GCA_024640685.1 Rhodospirillaceae bacterium | reverse complement strand
TCGTCAGCATCATGCCTCGTGACGAGATGCGCTACGGTTACCGGCTCTGGCTCGACAACGAGACGGCGATGCCGCTGAAATCCCAGCTGATCGACGAGAACGACGAGATCGTCGAGCAAGTCTTTTTCACCGACATCGAGATCTCAGTCTCGATAGCGCCGGCCGAGCTCGAGCCGACGATCAACGACGAGGGATTTACGCTCGTTAGCGATAGGCCACTGGCGGAGCCGTCATCCACTATTGAGCCGGTGAGCCTGACCGTCGAAAATCTGCCTCCTGGATTTAGTCTGTCGGTCGCATCGAAAGGTTCTATGGCAGGTTCGCGTTACCCGGTCGACCATCTGGTTTTCTCGGACGGCCTTGCTACCGTGTCGGTCTTCGTCGAAGATCCGAAGAATTCGCCGGAGATCGCTGCCGGCCACTCTCGACTCGGCACGGCCAATGCGTTCTCAACAAGCTTCCAGGGCCGTCGTGTGACGGCTGTCGGCGAAGTGCCACGCCGCACGGTCGAGTCATTCGCGCGGTCGTTGCGCAGTCAGTAATTCTGCGTAGCTCTAGTCGCTCTTCTTGTAGCTCGAGTCTATGTCGGAATCTCTGGTCGCTCGTGGGCGTATCGTTGCCGTGCATCCCGATCGTGCCGTGACGATCGAATGCGACACGGCGTGCGCGGGTTGCCGTTGCGGTCGCTCGTTCGCGGCCAGTCAGCGGACCGTCAGACTGCCAATCGCACGATCGACCGCCACTGAAATTGGGACCGCGCTCGAGATTCGCATCCGCGCGAGCGAACTGCTGCGCTCGTCATTGTGGCTCTATGGTGTGCCGTGGACGATGCTGGTCGCCGGCACTGCACTAGGCACATCGATCGGTCGCGGCGATCTCGGTCCGGCGATCGGTGCCGTTTTGGGGCTTGCCACCGGTTTGCTCGTCGTCAAGAGGCTCGCTGAGCTCGTGCCGTTACCGCAGATCGACGCTGAGGCGACCGAATGAAGTCGCTCGTGCTCTTTTCCCGTGAGGACTGCGACCTGTGCGAGCGGCTCTCCGCAGCGCTCTCGCCGCTGATTGCGGGCCGCGCAACGCTCGAAATGGTGGATATCGACGACGATCCCGCGTTGGTCAAGCGCTATGGCCTGCGGATTCCCGTACTCGTTGGCGGCGACAACGAGCTTTCCGGATTTCCGCTCGACGTCGACCGCGTCGAGCGTTACCTGGTTGATAGCGATGGTTGAGAATCGCGCGACAGGCGGTGAGTTTCAGCCGCAGGAGCGCATTCGTAATTTTTCGATCATCGCGCACATCGATCACGGCAAGTCCACGCTTGCCGACCGGTTAATCCAGCGTTGTGGCGGTCTCAGCGATCGCGAGATGGCTGAGCAAGTGCTCGACTCGATGGAGCTCGAGCGGGAGCGCGGTATCACGATCAAGGCCCAGAGCGTGCGTTTGATCTACGAGGCGCGCGACGGGCAAAGCTACCAGCTCAATCTCATCGACACGCCCGGCCACGTCGATTTCTCGTACGAGGTGTCCCGCTCGCTGTCGGCCTGCGAAGGCGCGCTGCTGGTCGTCGATGCCGCGCAAGGCGTCGAGGCACAGAGCGTAGCGAACTGCTATACGGCGATCGACCAAGGTCTCGAAGTGCTGCCGGTCATCAACAAGATCGACTTGCCGGCGGCCGATCCGGATCGGGTTGCGCGAGAGATCGAGGAGACGATTGGCATAGATGCGGCCGACGCCCGTCGAATCAGCGCAAAGCACGGCACCGGCGTCGACGAGTTGCTCGAGGATATCGTTCGCTTGATACCGCCGCCGGCCGGCCGCGATCAGGAGCCGCTGCAGGCGTTGATCATCGATTCTTGGTTCGATGCCTACGTCGGCGTCGTCTCGCTGGTTCGAGTCGTCAATGGTCGGCTGTCGCGAGGCTCGCGCATCGAGGTTATGTCGACGGAAAGACGTTACACGGTCGTGCGTCTCGGCGTCTTTACGCCGAAGTCATGCGAAGTCGATGAGCTTGTTGCGGGTGAGGTCGGATTCGTCGTCGCCGGAATCAAGGAGATCGATGCGGCTCCGGTCGGCGATACGATTGGCGATGCCAATGCGGCCGACGTCGCCCGTCTCCCCGGGTTCGAGCGCGTGCAGCCGCGCGTGTTTGCGGGACTGTTTCCGGTCGACTCCGAGGACTTCGAGCGCTTTCGCGAGGCGCTGCAAAAGCTCAGG
>JAHEEN010000071.1:0-12007 GCA_024640685.1 Rhodospirillaceae bacterium | reverse complement strand
TGCGGCCGACGTCGCCCGTCTCCCCGGGTTCGAGCGCGTGCAGCCGCGCGTGTTTGCGGGACTGTTTCCGGTCGACTCCGAGGACTTCGAGCGCTTTCGCGAGGCGCTGCAAAAGCTCAGGCTCAACGATGCGGCGCTGTACTTCGAGCCGGAGAAGAGCGCGGCGCTCGGCTTCGGATTTCGCTGTGGCTTTCTCGGCATGCTGCATATGGAGATCGTCCAGGAGCGCCTCGAGCGAGAGTACGGCCTGAACTTGGTCACGACAGCACCCAGCGTCGTCTATGAGCTGCTGCTGACGGATGGCACGACGGCGCGAATCGAGAATCCGGCTCAGCTGCCGGCCGTCAATCTGATTGCCGAGATCCGCGAGCCGATCATTCTCGCAAATATCTTGCTGCCGCCAGACTACATCGGCGCAGTCATCAAGATCTGTGAGGAGAAGCGTGGACTGCAACGCAAGCTTCAGTATCTTGGCAGCCAGGTCAGGCTGGAGTACGAGCTACCGCTGGCCGAAGTGGTCTTGGATTTTTTCGACAAGCTCAAATCGGCAACCCGCGGCTTTGCATCGTTCGACTATCAGATGTTGGAATTTCGAGCGGCGCCGCTCGTGCGCGTCGATGTGTTGATCAACGGCGAGCGCGTCGATGCGATGGCATCGATCGCTCACCGGCAGGTGGCGGACCGACGCGGCCGACAGCTCGTTGAGACGTTGCGGGATGTCATTCCGAGGCAAATGTTCGAAGTCGCTATACAAGCTGCGATCGGAGCGCAGATCATCGCTCGCAGTACCGTCAAAGCGCTGCGCAAGGACGTGACCGCGAAGCTCTACGGTGGTGACGTCACGCGGAAGCGAAAACTGCTCGAAAAACAGAAGGCGGGCAAGCGTCGAATGAAGCAGCTCGGCTCCGTCGAAATACCGCAAGAAGCCTTTCTTGCCGTGTTGCAGGCGGATAGAAAATGACCAATACTGCAGGCCCCTCGCGGCCCCCGGACTTAGGATAGAAACATTGGATTTCGCGCTCTTACTCGTCATTGCGACCGCCGTGACCGGCGTCATCTGGCTGCTGGATATCGTTTTTTTCAAGCGTGCCCGGCTCGCCAAGGCAGCGGTAAGCCGGCGCGGCGGCGGGGCCGTCATCGGCGAGCCGATCGTTGTGGAGTACGCTCGTTCGTTCTTTCCGATCTTGCTGCTAGTCCTGGTTTTGAGATCGTTTCTATTCGAGCCTTTTCGAATCCCCTCGGCATCGATGATGCCGACGTTGCTCGAGGGAGACTTCATTTTTGTGAACAAGTTCGCGTATGGGCTGCGCCTGCCGGTTATAAATAGCAAAGTGCTCGAGGTCGGAGAGCCTGCGAGGGGCGATGTCGTCGTCTTCCGCCTGCCGTCGGACCCCAGAGTGAACTACATAAAGCGGGTCGTGGGCTTGCCGGGCGACGTCGTCGAGTACGACGCACGCGGGCGGCAGCTGACGATAAATGGAGAGTTCGTATCCATGGAGGTGTTGGGCCCCTATGAGGGCAATCCGATGACCGAGCTCGTGCGCGAGGATCTGGGAGGGATCGAGCATCAGTTGCTGCATATGCGTAGTCGGATCAGCCTCGGTGGCACTTATCAGGTGCCGGAAGGTCACTACTTCATGATGGGAGATAGTCGGGACAACAGCCAGGACAGCCGCTATCCCGAGGTTCAGTATGTTCCCGAGGACCGCTTGGTCGGTCGGGCCGTGCGAATCTGGATGAACTGGCGCTGGCCGTCCGAAGGAGGACCGCTGTGGAGTCGTATCGGAATGGGTATTCAATGACCGTTACGTCGCGTAAAGCTCAACTCGGTATCACCGCGCTCGGATTTTTGGTGCTCGCATCCGTCTTCGGCCTCGTCGGCTTCGGCGGGCTCAAGCTTGCGCCGTTATTCATGCAGAAACTGCGTATCGAGACCGTGCTGACCGATCTGAAGACGGAATTGGACGGCAAAGGGACGACGATCAACGCGGTGCGCCGCACGCTCGTGCAACGGCTGTACATCGAGGGTATCACGGTGACCCCGGCGGACGTCGTCATAACGCCCACGACTGGGGGTTACATGGTCGGTGTCCAATACGACAACACGACGCCTTATCTCGCTGGCGTATCTTTCTTGGTTGCAGTCGACGAGCAAGTCGAGATTCGGCGCTGATGGATCGGCTCGAATGGGCCGAATCCTATCTAGGCTATCGTTTCCGTGACCCCGAGCTTCTGACTCGAGCGCTGACGCACCGCAGCGTCTCCAAAACCAACAACGAGCGGCTCGAGTTTCTCGGCGACGCATTTCTGAGTCACAGCATTGCCCTACGGCTCTATGAGGCTAGGGCCACTGCGACCGAGGGCGACCTGAGCCGGCTGCGCGCCTATCTGGTCAAGGGCTCGACGCTGGCCGCGATCGGCCGCGAGATCGGGCTCGAGAACCAGGTCATCGTCGGTCCGGGCGAGCTGCGCTCGGGCGGCGCGCGCCGCGATTCCGTGCTGGCAAACACACTGGAAGCGCTACTCGGCGCGGTCCTGCTCGATGCCGGCGAGCCCGCGGCTGAGGCGAGTGTCGAGCGGCTGTTCGCGTCGCGCTTCGATTCGCTGCCGAGCGCAAACTCACTGAAGGATTCCAAGACACGCTTGCAGGAGTGGTTGCAGGGGCGCGGTCTCGAGTTGCCGAGCTACGTCGTCGAGTCGTCGGTCGGCGCACCGCACGAGCAGACTTTCACGGTCGTGTGCAAAGTCGCCGAGCAGGGCCTGACATGCCGTGGACTCGGCACGAGCCGGCGCAAGGCCGAGCAAGCAGCCGCCGAGGCGGCATTGGTCAAGCTTACCGAAGCGGGCTGATCGATCGCCGGTAGACGCGTGGCGCATCGCACGCGGCCGCAGCTATCGCGGTCAACGTACGCGCCAAGCACGCGTATACTCTACACTGTCCCGGCGTGCGGCCCACTCAGTTCGAGTAGCGCCAATCTGGCGTTGTCCGGATACCGCCGACTCGGACCGAGAATGACGACTCATGGAGAATACGGGCTCGAAGTGCGGATACGTGGCGATCGTAGGGCGTCCGAACGTCGGCAAGTCGACGCTGATCAACGCCCTCGTCGGTGAGAAAGTCAGTATCGTTAGCCACAAAGCGCACACGACGCGACATCGCACCCTTGGAATCATCAATCGCGATGCCTGTCAGGCCGTATTCATCGATACGCCGGGCCTGCAGCGCGACAAGAAGCGCGCGCTACATCGACTGATGGCCCGCAGCGTCGGCCAAGCGATTGCCGATGCCGATCTCGTGCTGATGATGCTCGACGCGGCTCGGATCACCGACGAGGATCGCCGTCTCGGACGGATGCTTGCCGACCGAGCCGACGATACGATCGTCGTGCTCAACAAAATCGATTTGCTCGGCAGACGGACCGTTGCACTGGAGCGTCTGAAGGTCGCGTCGGAAACATTTCCCGCTGCGGCGTACGTCCCAATCTCGGCGAGAAAAGGCGATAACCTCGCAGCACTCGTTGACGAAATCGTCGCGCGATTGCCGAGCGGCCCGTGGTTGTACCCGTCGACGATGACGACCGACAAGGATCTGGGTTTTCGTATCGCCGAGGTCATTCGCGAGAAGCTGTTATCGGCGTTGCACGAGGAGATTCCGTACGGACTGGCCGTCGAGGTCGAGCACGTCGGCCAGGGCAGTGACGACCAGACGGCCGTGCATGCGTTGATCTGGCTCGAGCGCGACAGTCACAAGGCGATCGTCATCGGTAAGCAAGGGCGCGTGCTCAAGGCGGTCGGTCGAGCTGCGCGCCTCGAGCTCAACGACATGCTCGATGCCCGCGTGCACTTGGAGCTTTGGGTCAAAGTCCGGCAAGGCTGGTCGAACAGCGAGCGCGAGCTCAAGAAGCTCGGCTTCGAGATCTCATGACCGGCATCGAGAAAATCCAGCTGCAACATGCGTACGTGCTGCATCAACGCGCGTACAAGAACTCGAGCCAGTTGCTCGATTGCCTGACTGAGGATCACGGTGTCGTGTCACTGGTTGCACAGGGGTCGCGCCGAGCGGGCCGCGGACAGCGCGCGTTGCTGCAACCGTTTCAGTCGCTGCATTTGTCGTGGTCGCGTCGCGGCGAGCTCGGCCGATTGACCGATGTCGAGCTTGCCGGGGCGGTAGCGCCGCTCGTCGGCAATGCGTTGTTTGCCGGCTACTACGTCAATGAGCTGATACTGCGACTCATGGCCCGGGGCGACGCTAATCGATCCGCCTATTCCTGTTATATTCGCTGCCTTGCCGCGCTGGCAGCATCTCCGACAGTGTCTTGTGCGCTGCGAACGTTCGAGCGCGACTTGTTGCACGCGCTGGGCTATGGGATCGAGCTCGAGGTCGATATCGACAGCGGCGAGCCGATTCGCCCGGAGCTCAGTTATCGATTCGAGATGGAGCGCGGCGCGTGCCTGCATTCGGGGACGACTCATGCCGACAGCATATTTCTCGGCCGGGAGCTGATCGCGTTGCGCGACGGCGAGCTCGGTGACAGAGAGTCGCTGCGGGCGGCGCGAAGACTGCTCAAGCCCGTGCTTGCCCACTATCTCGGCGAGCGGCCGCTGAAGTCGAGCTTGGTCATGCGAGAGCTGTCCGGGCGCGGGCTGGATTGATCTGGAATCTGCGCAGAGCTCGCGCGTTGAAGCTACAGAGGTCGACGCGACGATGATATTCGGAATAGGCACGGACGTCGTTCAGCTGGCGCGTGTCGAGGAGACTTGGGCACGCTTCGGCGCGCATTTCGCCGAACGCCTTTTGATGGACGAGGAGCAGGCGCTGTTCGGCGAAAATAAGCGGCCAGCGCGCTTTCTCGCGATGCGATTCGCGGCGAAAGAGGCGGTCGTCAAGGCGATGGGAACCGGCTTTGCGCATGGCATGTGGATACGTGACGTCGGCATGGTCCCGAACGACTGGGGGCAGCCGCAGATAATTTTCTCGACGCGTGGTCAGGCGATGTGCGACACGCTTGGAATTGCCGGCGGGCACCTATCGTTGACCGATGAGGCCGGATTGATCGTCGCAGTCGCCGTATTGATGCGTGCACCGGACGAGGAGCGAACATGAACACGCTGGTCTTCGATATCGAGACTGTTCCCGACGTCGAGCTCGGGCGGCGTCTATACGGCGTCGCCGATCTCGATGACGCGGCCATTGCGAAGATCATGTTCTTCAAGCATCGTCAAGCACGGCAGACCGATTTCCTGCCATTGCCGCAGCATCGGATCGTCGCGATCTCAGCCGTGCTCCGGACCCGCGACGACTTGCACGTCTTCAGTCTCGGCGATCTCGAGTCTGGCGAGAAAGAGCTCGTTGAGCGGTTCTTCGACGGCATCGAGCGCTATTCGCCGGAGCTCGTATCGTGGAATGGCTCCGGATTCGACCTGCCGGTGCTGCACTATCGATCGTTACGCCACTCGGTGACGGCTGAGCGCTATTGGGAGATCGGCGATCGCGAGCGTGACTATCGATACAACAACTATTTGGGTCGATTCCATTGGCGACATATCGACGTCATGGACGTGCTCGCGGGTTATCAATTCGGTGCGCGCAGCTCGTTGGAACAGGCTGCGCTGTTGCTCGGATTTCCGGGCAAGCTCGGCATGAGCGGCGCGCAGGTTTGGCAGCGCTATCAGGCAGGTGAGATCGAGGCGATTCGAAACTACTGCGAAACCGACGTGCTGAACACTTACCTCGTCTACTTGAGACTACAGCTCGCGCGCGGCGTGCTGGACCGTCGCGGCCACGATGGCGAGATCGAGCGGCTGACGACCAAGCTCGAGCAGGCGGAGCAGCCGCACCTGCAAGAGTTCCTGACTGCCTGGCGAGCCGCGTAGCGTGGCGCTCGACGTCGTCGAGGTCGAAGCGGCCGTGATCGGCTTGACGCATGACGGCCACGGCATCGCCGACGTCTCCGGCGAGCGCATATTTGTGCCTGGGGCGCTGCCAGGTGAGACGGCGTTGTTGTCGCTGCGGCGGCGCCGGCGGCGCTACCGCGAAGCCTCGGTCGTCGATGTCATCGACAGCGTCGCCGATCGGGTGACGCCGGCGTGCCCGTACTTCGGCCGCTGCGGCGGCTGCGCCGTTCAGCACATGAGCAATCGCGCTCAGCTGGACTTTAAGACCGGCGTTGCGCGCGACGCTATCGAGCGCATCGGCGGCGCGTCGATCCCGCATTGGCTCGAGCCGATCACCGGGCCCCAGTGGCATTATCGTCGTCGGGCTCGTCTCGGCGTGCGCTTCGTGCCGGGCAAGCAGCGCGTGCTCGTCGGTTTCAAGGAACGCGCGAGCCGGTTCGTCACCGATATGGCAAGCTGCGCGGTCCTCGTCGAGCCGATGGACCGGCTGCCGCAGGTCTTGAGCCAGGCAATTGGTGGAACGTCACTGCGCGAGCGCCTGCCGCAAGCGGAGATCGCGGTCGGCGACGACGCGAGCGCGATCGTCTACCGCGTGCTCGATCCGCCGACTGACGCAGACGTTGAAGCGCTCGTCCGTGCCGGTGCGGAGGTTGGCGCTGACGTGTATCTGCAGTCGGGCGGGCCAAGCACCGTGCGGCCTGTCGACCCGGGATCTGCGCGGGTCTTGAGCTATCGTCTCGATGCGTTCGATGTCGAGCTGCGCTTTGCGCCGACCGATTTCGTGCAAGTCAACGAATCGGTCAACGCGGCGATTGTCGCGCGGATCATCGACTTGCTCGAGCTCGATGGCTCTGAGCGCGTCCTCGATCTTTACTGCGGCTTGGGTAACTTCAGTCTGCCGCTCGCGCGGCGGGCGGCGAGCGTCGTCGGTGTCGAGGGCGATGCCGGACTCGTTGCCAGAGCCGCGATGAACGCGAGCGCCAACGGTATTGACAACGCGCACTTCGTGACCGCGGACTTGAGTAAGCCGGACTGGCCTTTTCTGCGGGAGTCGTGGGATGTCGTCGTGCTCGATCCACCGCGTTCGGGCGCTGCGGTCGCCGTCGATGCGATGCAACGCCTCGCGCCACGTCGCATCGCGTATGTGTCGTGCCATCCAGCGACACTCGCACGCGATGCGAAGACATTGCTCGAGTCAGGCCGGTATCGACTGACGACGGCCGGTATCGCCGATATGTTTCCGAATACGCACCATGTCGAGGCGATCGCGGTATTCGATCGCTGCGAGCGATGAGCGATCTGCAAATTCGCATCGACATCGCCACGCAGACGCTAGCCTTGCTCGAGGGCTCGCGAGCCGTGCGCGAGTGGCCTGTCTCGACCTCTAAGTTCGGTGTCGGTGAGCGCATGAGCAGCTTCAAGACACCACGCGGCCGCCACGTCGTGCGTGCAAAGATTGGCGCGGGGGCGCAGCGCGGTGCCGTGTTCGTCGGTCGGCGAACGACTGGCGAGGTCTATTCGGAATCGCTCGCCGCCGAGCAGCCGGATCGTGACTGGATTCTGACGCGAATTCTCTGGTTATCGGGCACCGAGATCGGCAGAAATCGACTCGGTAACGTCGATACGATGCGCCGCTTCATCTATATTCATGGCACGCCCGATTCCGTCACGCTAGGTGTGCCAGGCTCGATCGGCTGCGTGCGGGCATCGAACGATGCCGTCATCGAGCTGTTCGAGCTCGTTCCGATTGGAACGATCGTTGATATCGTCGAGTAACGTATGTCTCTTGGACCTCTGATGATCGATCTGCGCGGTGCATCGCTTGACGCCGACGAGGCACAGTGGCTCACTGAGCCCGCAGTCGGCGGCGTGATTCTGTTTACCCGCAACTTCGTCGACTTGGGCCAGCTGCACGAACTCGTGGCCTCGATCAGGGCCGTGCGAAAGCCCGAGCTTCTGATCGCCGTCGACCAGGAAGGTGGGCGCGTGCAACGATTCCGCGAGCCGTTCACGCGGCTACCGGCGATGCGTAGCATCGGCCATCTGTACGATGTGGATCCGGAGCGCTCGAGAACGGCCGCGCGCGAGATCGGCTGGCTACTGGCTGCGGAGCTGCGCAGCGTCGACATAGACTTGAGTTTTGCGCCGGTCGTCGACGTTGACCGCGGTCTCGCCGACGTGATCGGCGATCGTGCGTTGCATGACGATGCAGCGACCGTCGCGATGCTCGCAATCGAGTGCGCTGCTGGCATGCAACAAGCAGGTATGGCAGCCGTTGCGAAGCATTTTCCGACCCACGCCGGGGCGATCGCCGACAGCCACACCGAAATCGCCGTCGACAACCGCGATTTCGGCAGCCTAATCGACGACATCGAGCCATACCGTCGGATGATTGGCACGGGCCTCCACGGCATCATGGCCGCGCACGTCAAGTTTCCGCAAGTCGATCCGGCGCCGGCGAGCTTCTCGAGCTGGTGGCTAGCCGGGCAGCTGCGCGACGAGCTCGGCTATCACGGCGCGATCTTCTCGGACGATCTCGCGATGGCAGGTGCTGCAGTCGCACCGAGCTCCGCGGAGCGTGCGGTCATAGCACTCGAGGCGGGCTGCGATGTCGTCTTATTGTGCAATCGTCCCGACGACGTGCCAGAGACGATAGAGCGTCTCAACGCATTGCCACGTCCAACTAGCCAACTGCGACTGATGCGTCTGCGCGGCGAGCACGGGATGGCATGGGAGGAACTTCGCGCGAGCGAGCGCTGGCAAGCTGCACAGCGGCTCGTAGCCTCGCTAGCCGAGCCGCCGACGCTCGAACTCGAAGGCTAGCACTGTGAATCGTACCGTGCTCGACGAGGCGATCGCAGTCAAGGTCAGCGCGCGAGAACTGGCGTCGCCAACCCAGATTGCCGCGGTTCTCGACCGGCTTGCGACCGAGATCTCGGCCGTGTTTTCCGAGCGCTGCCCTGTGCTGCTCGCAGTCATGCGCGGCGGGATGTTCACAGCAGCCGAGCTTGCGCGGCGACTCGATTGGCCGTTCGAGATCGATTACGTCCACCTGAGCCGCTATGGCTCGGCACTCGAAGGCGGCGCCGTCGAGTGGATCGTGCGGCCGAGCGCGGGGTTGCGCGGTCGAGACGTGTTGATCATCGACGACATACTCGATCGCGGCCAAACGCTCGCCGAGCTCAACGTCGCGATCGAGCAGATCAAACCTGCGAGCGTTTCATCGGCTGTGCTCGTCGAGAAGCGCCTGCGCGCGCCAATCGACCGTCCGGCAGCGGACTTCGTCGGGTTGCAGGTCGAGGATGCGTACCTATTCGGTTGTGGTATGGACTACCGCGGCTTCTGGAGAGGCTTGCCGGCACTTTATGCCGTGGACAGGTCATGAATGACGTGATTGGGCTCATCGTTGGTACCGGCGCCGTACAGCTCGAACTCGAGACCGAGTCGCGCAGCCCGACGAAGACGCCATACGGTGCACCGTCATCGGCGCTGCAGCGATCGACGGTCGGCGGCCGGAGCGTTATTTGTATTGCGCGTCACGGCGAGACGGGTTCGATCCCGCCTCACTTGGTCAACTATCGGGCCAATATCTGGGCACTGCGCGAGCACGGTGCGGATGTGGTGATCGGCATCAACGCCGTCGGGATTATCGATCCGGCCGTGCTGCTGCCGGGTCGGCTCGCCGTTCCCGACCAGCTGATCGACTACACGTGGGGGCGGGAGCATACGTTCGAGACCGGTGACGCACCGCAGATCAATCATGTCGACTTTACCGAGCCGTTCGATGCCGAGTTGCGTGGACGGCTCGCCGATGCAGCCGCGACACTCGGCGTCGGTGGGCGCCGTGGAACGTACGGGGTCACACAAGGGCCGCGCTTGGAGAGTGCAGCCGAGATCGATCGCCTCTCGGGCGATGGCTGCGCGATGGTCGGGATGACGGCGATGCCCGAAGCAGGCCTCGCACGAGAGTGCGGCTTGCGCTATGCAATCTGCGCGGTCGGAGTCAATCACGCAGCCGGTCGTGATCCTGGTGGCGGTGACATTCACGCCGACATCGCGGCCCACGTCGCTACGGGCATGGCGCACGCTCGTGCGGTGCTCGACGCCGTCGTCCCGGTGCTCTGAAACGCGACCCAGGTCACGCGGATGTGACCTATTTCCTTGTTGTTCAGGGTCTTGCTGGCGACGATTCCAGGACAATCATTATGGCAAGGAACTGCGCCCGCCGTGACCGAACTCAAACGTCAAACGCTCGAGCTCATCGCCCAGTCGAGCGCCGAGGCTGTTTTCGTCATCGATGCGAGCAGATCCGAGTTACCCATCATCTACGTCAATCCGGCCTACGAGGCGCTGACGGGTTACGCTGCCGATGAGGCCGTTGGGCGGGGCTGGCCCCTGCTCGGCGGTGCTTGCGGGCCATCGGACGAGCTGTCGGCTCTGAAGGCGGCACTCGGTCGTTTCGAGGCGCACATCACGACGCTGGCGGACGTGCGCAAGGACGGCACTAGCTGGCTCAGTCGCGTCCGCGTCGAGCCGGTGCTGAGCGGCCAAGGTGAGTGCAAACAGTTCCTGGTGCTGCAGTCCGAAACGCCGGTCACGACCGAGACGCAGCGGGGTCTGCAGGTCGGGTTGCTGCAGCGCGAGCTCAAGCGCGCGCGGCAGAAGGCTGCCAGCCTCGACCGAATCGATCTCGCAACGGGCCTGTTGCGATTCGGACATTTCTTGCAGTTCGCCCAGCGTGACTTCCGAATCGCCAAGCGCGATCGGCAGGTCGTCGCGGTTGCGACGTTCGAGATCAACGATCTCGATGCGTACCGTCAAACGTTCGGTGACAACGCTGGCGACTCGTGTCTACGCATGATTGCGGCGCAGATTACGGGCGCGCTGCGGCGTGCGGGCGATCTCTGCGGTTGCGACGAGCGCGAGCGCATCGTTGCGATGACGCTCGGTCAGGATGCTGACGAGCTCAGCGGTGTCGTTGAACGGATTGCTGACAATGTGCGGCGCCTCGGGCTTCACAATCCGCGAGGCCGGTCCGGGCGATATGTGACGGTCAGTTGGGGCGTCGCGTCCGTCGTGCCGTCGGGAACAGCGACGCTAGCTGCGTTGATCGACGAGGCGGCAGCACAGGTCGATAGGCCCGACGAAGCCACGGCGCAAGCAGCTGGGAACGCTTAAACGCCGGCTAGCAGGCTGCTAGGCGGCTGGTCCCGACTCTGCCCCTTCCTCAGTTTCGGGTTCCTCTGGCGCCGGCCGCACTATGACGAGAATCCCGAAGGCCGGATGGTCGAAGAAATGCAGCTCGCCGCTGCGGATCCGCCGTTGGCTTCGAATAACGTACTTCGTCGGTCCGACGAACTCGGTCAATGGCGACGGCGCGTCGGGTGCTATTGGCGCCGATCGATAGCGATAGTCGTCTTGGATGCTGACGTCGATCGTCAGGTGCAGGAAGCGGCTGCGATGAAGGCGGATCGATCCGGCAGGCTTCAGACGTCCGAATAGCCCGAGCTCTAACGGAATCGCCTCGTCCTCTAGCAGGGCTGCTTGCGACCAGCCGCCGTGCAACAGCGGCGTGTACGCATCGATCGTGCCGAGCCGTGCGAGTGCTCGGCCGAGCTCGAACCTGTCCGGGTCTAGAAACTGATACCACGTCATCGGTTCTTCGACGGTCTCAGCTGGTGCACCGACTACGTTGCCCGAATCCTCGATCAATGAGTCCAGCGTCTGTAGCGGTGCCTGCTCAGGTTCGTACGCGTCGGCAAGCGCCGGGTCCGCTTCTGGAACCGGGTCGGCCGCTGGAGCGATCGTCGGATCGGTGGCCGTTCCGAAATTCGTCGGATCCAACGGGTTATCGGGCGTCACCGGCAGCGTCAGGCTGTCTAGATACCAGTCTGCCGAGCTCGGCTCGAGCGTCTCCGGCGTCGCGGTGATTCGGTAGTCGGCGGGCGATTTCGACCATTTAGGCTTGGTTGGAGGGAACTCTTCCTCGATCGGGTTGAACTCGTTGTACGCGAAGACGAGGAATTCGACCTCGTAGACAGGCGGCGCTTCCTCGTCGACGCCCTGCAACGCCTGCTCGAGCTCGAGCGCCGTTGGGATCTGCCCGAGCAGT
>JAHEEN010000070.1 GCA_024640685.1 Rhodospirillaceae bacterium | reverse complement strand
AATCGAGAAGGGCGTCGAAGTTGACCAGAAGGGAGCGACGTTGACCGTCAAGGGCCCGAAGGGCACGTTGACGCTCGACTGCAACCCGGAGGTTGAGGTCGTTCGCGATGGCGAAGAGCTTGCCGTGCGGGCTCGCTCCGGCAGCCGGTTCGCTCGTGCGATTGCCGGGACGACGCGGGCACTGCTCAGCAACATGATCCGCGGCGTCAGCGCCGGCTTCGAGCGCAAGCTCGAGCTCGTTGGCGTCGGCTACCGCGCGCAGGCGCAAGGCAACAAGTTGAACCTGACTCTCGGTTTTTCGCATCCGGTCGTCTATGAGGTGCCCGAAGGCGTCTCTGTCGAGACGCCGAGCCAGACCGAGATCTTCGTTCGCGGCGTCGACAAGCAGGTTGTCGGCCAGGTCGCTGCCGAGGTGCGAGCGTATCGTCCACCCGAGCCCTATAAGGGCAAGGGTGTGCGTTACTCGGACGAGCGCATCGTGCTGAAGGAAGCGAAGAAGAAGTAGCGGAGTCGGAGATGGACAAAAAAGAGAGACGACAACGCCGCGCGAAGCGCACGCGAGCCAAGATCAGGCAGCTGCGCATGAACCGGCTCTGTGTCCACCGCACGCCGCGGCATATCTATGCGCAGGTCATCGCTTCGGACACCGGCCAAGTGGTGGCCGCCGCCTCGACGCTGACGAAAGAGCTGCGCGAGTCGTTGAAGGCCACGGGCAATAGCGAAGCCGCGGTAGCCGTCGGCAAGCTGATTGCCGAGCGCGCAAAGGCAGCGGGCATCGAGCAGGTTGCGTTCGATCGCTCGGGTTTCGTGTTTCATGGTCGAATCAAGGCCTTGGCTGACGCAGCGCGCGAAGCCGGCCTCGTCTTCTAGTAATCGGGCAGAGCTGATGGCAAAAACAGAAGAGCTCCAAGAGAAATTGGTCGCGGTCAATCGCGTCGCGAAGGTCGTCAAGGGTGGCCGGCAGTTTGGATTCACGGCACTGACGGTCGTCGGCGACGGCGGCGGTCGAGTCGGATTCGGCTATGGCAAGGCGCGTGAGTTGCCGCTCGCAATTCAAAAGGCGATGCAAGCGGCGCGCAAGAACCTGCAGACAATTGCGCTCAAGAGCGAGACTCTGCAGTATGAGATCAACGGCCGCCATGGCGCGACGCGCGTGTTCATGCAGCCCGCCTCCGAAGGTACCGGCATCATCGCCGGCGGCGCGATGCGTGCGGTGTTCGAGTGTGCCGGTGTGCGCAACGTTCTTGCTAAGAGCTACGGCTCTAGAAACCCGATCAACGTCGTCAGGGCGACCGTCGATGCGCTCACGTCGATGCGTTCCCCCGAGCAGATTGCCGCGAAGCGCGGCAAGACGGTTGAGGAAATTCTCGGATAGGGCTGCCGATGAGTAAGCGAGACAAACAACTTGCCGTCACGCTCGTGAAGAGTCGCTACGGGCGCAAGCCCGGCCACGCGGAATGCGTCGCGGGCTTGGGGCTGCGCCGTCGCCATCAGACCGTGATGGTCGCCGATACGCCGGAGAATCGCGGCATGATCGCGAAGGTCTCCTACCTGCTCAGAGTCGAGGACGCTTAGATGCGACTGAATACGCTATCGCCGGGTCGCGGCGCGAAGAAACCCGCCAAGCGAGTCGGCCGCGGCATCTCCGCCGGGCAGGGCAAGACGGCCGGGCGTGGCGTCAAGGGTCAGAAGTCGAGATCCGGCGGTTATCACAAGACCGGTTTCGAGGGCGGCCAGATGCCTTTGCAGCGGCGTCTGCCGAAGGTCGGCTTCCACTCGAAGCTCGCGAGGTTGCGCGCCGAGGTCAGGTTGGGCGAGCTTGCCACGATCGACGCCGAGGCGATCGATCTGGCAACGCTGAAGAAGGCCGGCATCGTGCCGAAGCAGGCCCTGCACGCGAAGGTCATTTTGTCCGGCACGCTCGACAAGGCCGTCAAGCTCGTTGGCATCGGCGCGACGGCCGGCGCCCGCAAGGCAATCGAGGCCGCCGGCGGCTCGCTGGAGTAACGCACGACGATGGCAAAACCGGGATCAAAAAATCCTGCAGCCGTACTAGGCGAAGCGGCGCGTTTCGGCGAGCTGCGCCAGCGCCTGTTCTTTTTGATCGGGGCGCTCGTCGTCTATCGGATCGGTACGTTCATTCCGGTCCCTGGCATCGACCCGGTCGCGCTCGAGCAGTTCTTCGAGCAGCAGTCGGGCACGATCCTGAGCATGTTCAATATGTTCTCGGGCGGCGCGCTGTCGCGATTGTCGATCTTCGCGCTCGGCATCATGCCGTACATCTCCGCGTCGATCATCATGCAGATGGCGACCCACGTCGTGCCGAGTCTCGGTCAGCTACGCAAGGAAGGTGAGGCGGGCCGCAGGAAGATTACGCAATACACGCGCTACGGCACGGTCATTCTGTGCACGTTCCAGTCGATGGCGGCAGCGACCGCGCTGCAGAACCAGGGCGTCGTGCTAAATCCCGGCTCGAGCTTCGTATTGATTGCGGCCGTCACGCTCGTGACTGGCACGATGTTCCTGATGTGGCTCGGTGAGCAGATCACCGAGCGCGGCGTCGGCAACGGCATATCGATGATCATTCTTGCGAGCATCATATCGGGGCTACCGTCGGCGCTCGGCGGCACGCTCGAGCTCGTCAGCACCGGCGGCATGAATCAGGCAATGCCGTTCATTCTTGCGATTCTGGTTCTCGGCGTGACGTTCTTCGTCGTATTTATGGAGCGCGCACAGCGCCGCATCACCGTCAATTACGCGAAACGGCAGCAAGGGCGGCGCATGTACGCCGGCCAGACGTCGCACTTGCCGTTCAAGATCAACATGTCGGGCGTCATACCGCCGATCTTTGCGTCGAGCTTGATTCTGTTCCCGGCGACGATTGCCGGATGGTTTGGAACGAGTCAGGCGGCCTCGGGCTTACAGCGGATCGCAGCGAGCCTGTCGCCTGGACAGCCGATTTACATTTTGCTGTACGCATCGTTGATCGTGTTTTTCTGCTTTTTCTATACGGCGCTGGTATTCAACTCGCGCGAGACGGCCGACAACTTGAAGCGATCCGGCGCATTCATACCTGGTATTCGGCCTGGTCAACAGACCGCGGAGTACATCGATAAGGTACTGACACGGCTGACGTTTTGGGGCGCGATCTACATCACGGGCGTGTGTCTTTTGCCGGAGTTCATGATCTTGCAGTTCAGCGTGCCGTTTTATTTCGGCGGTACGTCGTTGTTGATCATCGTCGTCGTGTCGATGGATTTCATGTCGCAGTTGCAGGCGCACATGATGAGCCACCAGTACGAGGGGCTGCTGAAGAAAGCCAACTTGCGCGGCTACGGCCGTCGCAATGTCTGAGCGAATAGGAACGAAACTATGAAAGTACGCGCATCAGTCAGAAAGATTTGCCGGAACTGCAAGATCATTCGCCGGCATGGCGTCGTTCGGGTCATATGCTCGGATCCGCGTCATAAGCAGCGGCAGGGCTAAGGAGTACGGCGATGGCACGTATTGCAGGTATCAACGTCCCAGATAACAAGCACGTCTGCATTGCGCTGACGCATATCTTCGGTGTCGGGCGAAGTCGGGCGGCGCTTGCGTGTCAGGCTGCGGAGATCGACCCGACGACGGTCGTCAAGGATCTGACCGAGCCGGAGATCGCGAAGCTGCGCGACGTCATTGCGAAGTTCGTCGTCGAAGGTGATCTGCGCCGTGAGACTGCGATGAACATCAAGCGATTGATGGATCTCGGCGCGTATCGCGGCATCCGCCATCGTCGCGGCTTGCCGATGCACGGCCAGCGCACTCGTACGAACGCCCGGACGCGGAAAGGCCCACGCCGGCCGATTCGCAGATAGCTGAGCTTCCAAGCTCGAAACGAATCATTACGGAGCAACAATGGCGCAACCGACCCGAACGAAAAAGAAGGTGAAACGGCAGATACTCGATGCTGTCGCACACGTTCACGCGTCTTTTAACAACACGATCATCACGATCACCGACCGGCAGGGCAACGCGTTGTCGTGGGCGACGGCCGGGGGCTGCGGCTTCCGGGGCTCGCGCAAGAGCACGCCGTTCGCCGCGCAGGTTGCGGCCGAGAAAGCCGGCACGGTCGCCAAGGACTATGGTGTCAAGAATATGGAGGTGCGGGTCAAGGGACCTGGGCCGGGTCGAGAGTCCGCCGTTCGGGCACTGAATGCCGTGGGGTTCAGAATTACGCAGATCGACGATGTGACGCCGATACCCCACAACGGCTGTCGACCTCCGAAGAAGCGTCGCGTTTAAACGGTACGAGCAATGGCAAGATATCGAGGACCAACGTGTAAGCTCTCTCGTCGAGAGGGCACCGATCTATTTTTGAAGAGTGGCGTCAAGCCGCTCGAGTCGAAGTGTAAGTTCGAGACGCCGCCGGGCGGTCACGGCCAGCGCCGCTCGCGCTTGTCGAATTACGGCCTGCAGTTGCGCGAGAAGCAGAAACTGCGGCGTATGTATGGCGTGTTGGAGCGCCAGTTCCGAATCTATTACAAGAAGGCCGCGCAGCGCCGCGGTTCGACCGGCGAGAATCTGTTGCGCATGCTCGAGTCGCGATTGGATAACGTCGTTTACCGTATGGGATTTGCGTCGACGCGCGCGGAGGCGAGGCAGCTTGTCAGCCACAAAGGCATCAACGTCAACGAACAGGTCGTCAACGTGCCTTCTTATCAGCTCAAGGCCGGCGATAAGATCTCGGTGCGCGAGCGTGCGAAAGCGCAGACGAGAATCAAAGCGGCTCTGGATATAGCAACCCAGGTGGGGTTGCCGGAGTGGGTCGAAGTCAACGAGAAAGCGATGGAAGGCGTCTTGAAAGCGTTGCCGGAACGCGAAGAGATCTTGCCGGACATCAACGAGAATCTCGTCGTCGAGCTCTACTCCAAGTAAAGCGAGGAATCCAAATGCAGGAATCAGCCACCGAATTCTTGAGGCCCAGGACCGTCAAAGTTCAGCCTCTGACCGCGAATCACGCCAAGGTCACCGTCGAGCCGTTCGAGCGCGGATTCGGTCACACGCTCGGCAACGCGCTGCGCCGCGTGCTGCTGTCGTCGATGCCGGGTGCGGCGATCGTCGAGGCGGAAATCGAGGGCGTGTTGCACGAGTACACGAGCATCGAGGGCGTTCAAGAGGACGTTGTCGACATCTTGCTGAACCTCAAGGCCGTCGCGATCAAGATGCACAACCGCGAGTCGGCCGAGCTCTCGCTGTCGAAAAAGGGCCCAGGGCCGGTTACGGCCGGCGACATCGCCTGCGACCACGACATCGAGATCGTCAACCCGGATCTCGTGATCGCCAACCTGACGCAAGCGGGCGATCTGCGCGCGTTCCTCAAGGTGCAGCGCGGTCGCGGCTACCAGCCGGCCGTGCAGCAGTCGGTGTTCGACGAGCAGACGCGGCCGATCGGTCGGCTGCAGCTCGATGCGTCGTTCAGCCCGGTCAGGCGCGTGACGTATAACGTCGAGAGCGCGCGTGTCGAGCAGCGTACCGATCTCGACAAGCTGATTATCGATATCGAGACCGACGGCACAATCGATCCAGAAGAGGCGATCCGACGTGCGGGCGGCATCTTGAAATCGCAGCTCGACGTATTCGTCGATCTTCAGGGCGAGGACGAGGCAAAATTCGGCGCGACCGAGACGCATATCGATCCGATCCTGTTGCGCGCGGTCGACGAGCTAGAGCTGACGGTACGTTCGGCGAATTGCTTGAAGGCCGAGAATATCAACTATATTGGCGATCTCGTGCAACGCACCGAGGTCGAGCTGCTGCGAACGCCGAATCTCGGCAAGAAGTCGCTGACCGAGATCAAGGCCGTGCTCGAGACCCATGGGCTCGCGCTCGGCATGCGATTGGACAGCTGGCCACCGCCGGGCCTGCAGCCAGAAGAAGAGCCGGCAACGCTGGCATTTTGACGGAGACCTGCCATGCGGCATAGAAGAAGTGGCCGGCGTCTTGGCCGAAATTCGTCTCATCGCACGGCGATGTACCGCAACATGGCGGCATCGTTGCTGACGCACGAGACGATTAAAACGACGTTGCCGAAAGCCAAGGAGCTCAGGCGCGTCGTCGAGCCACTGATCACGCTGGCTAAGCAGGACGGTGTTGCACGCCGGCGCCTCGCGTTCGCGCGACTGCGGGACGACGCCGCGGTCGGCAAGCTGTTCTCCGAGCTCGGCCCGCGCTTCAAGGATCGTCCCGGCGGTTATCTGCGCATTCTGAAGATGGGCTTGCGCGCCGGCGACGCAGCGCCAATGGCGCTCGTGCAGCTGCTCGATCAGCCCGACAAGCCCGAGACCTCTCCCGGCAGCGACAGCTAGGCTTGGGCGGGCATTCCGCCCGCCAGCCTGAGGCTTCCTGGATGTTTGCCGTCGGCAGCACGCATCACGGCCGCCGTGGCCAGATCCGTCGCCGCAGTCTGCGCAACGTCAACTTCTGCCAAATGACGCGAATGACGCGCGCGACGCGCTCGAGCATCGTCGGTCGGTAGAGTGCGGTATCTTCGTCCGATAGCGGCTCGCGCTGACGGCGCGTCTTGAGCTTGACCCACGCGTTGTAGTCGTATTGGCGCATCCATCGGTATTGCGCGTTCGACCACGGCGCCCAACCCGCACGCTCGATACCTGCAACGCCGAAATCGATGATGTACGGCTGCTCGTTCGGCCCGACGATCAGATTGTCTTTCCGCTTCAGATCGCCGTGCGCGACACCGCGCGCATGAATGGCGCGGATCGTCTCTAGCAGTCGTTCGAAGAATCTATTCCAGTTCTCGATCTCGGGCTCACACCTGCGGAACGTATCGCCGTCCAAGTACTCGATGACGAGCCGTCTATTGCCGATGAGTCCTAGGCATAGAGGAATACCGGGCACGCCGGCGACCCGCGAGTAGATTGCATGCTCGCGTCGAATCGCTGCCTCACCTAGCTGGCGCCATGGCCACACCCCGCGCGCTGTCTTGACGACGAACTGCCCAAACGGCGATTCATAGAGTGTCGTGCGTGCTTGATAACCGCGACCGAGCTCCGTGCCCGCTTCGGCCGGTGCTTCTGCGAGCCAGTCTTCGATCGCTTGCAGTTGTTGTGCGGACGTTCCGCTCGAGGCCGCGTCGCTCAGGTCAGCGGCCATGCAAGGTAAGCGAGCCAGAAAACGATGTACGCGACGATCAATGGCTCACCGTTTTGCTTATAGCTCTTCCTCAGCGACCATTCGCCGCCGCCGGCATTGGTCGCGGCAAGTCGCGGCACAAGCGCCGGCACGCGTGACGCCCACGTTTCCCAGCGCTCACCGAAGATCCCGTGCAGTTTGCGGTCTTCGTACTCGATCGCGGTCGGATAGTAGAACCAGAAGAACAGGGCCGAGACGGCGAGTGTCCACCATACGCCAGACGCAACTGCAAAACCCATTATTATCAGTATGTTACCGGTATACAACGGGTGTCTGACGAATGCATACGGGCCGCTCGTCGCGAGCTCTCGATTCTTTAAAATATAGCCACTCGCATAGAGTCGCGCGGCCGTGCCGAGCGCAATCGCCAGCCCGCCGATCGCGAGGCTCACGTGCGTCGCATTGCCGACGAACGCAAACAGCGCGATCCATACGAATGCGAGCAGTTGCCGCGACGCCTCGTGGTAGCGCAGCTCGCGAACCGCATGAGCAACGCCGCTGAGATCCGGCAGGTCTTTCGTTCTGTGTGACATCTCCGCCCCGGATGTTAGCGGCGCAGGCGCTGTTTCACCAGACGTCGACGCTCTCGAGCGCCGGTCGGGATAGATTGATGCAGCCGTCGTCGGTCACGAGCACGTCGTCCTCGATACGCACGCCGCCAAAAGGCGCAAGCGATTCGACCGTAGACCAAGCGATGGCGTCGCTCAAGTCACTGCTCTTCAGTTTGTCCAGCAGCGACGGTATGAAATAAATGCCCGGCTCGACGGTCACGACGAAACCGTGCTCGAGCACGCGCGTCAGCCGTAGCATCGGGTGCGCGTCGGGCGGTGCGCGCAGCGTGCCGTTAGCGTCGATCAGGCGTCCGCCGGCATCGTGCACCTGCAAGCCGAGCAAGTGACCGAGACCGTGGGGCAGAAAATACCTCGTGATGCCGCGTTCGTAGGCATCCGCCGCGGAGCATGTGATCAGATGGTGGTCCTCGAGAACTTCTGCAACGAGCATGTGCGTGCGCTCATTCAAATCGACCCAGGCGACGCCTGCCCTAACCTCGCTGGAGACGCGCCGTTGCAGCGAATCGACGGCGGCGATCAGATCGGACATCGCTTCTGACTCACGCGCGATCGTGCGTGTGATGTCCGATGCATAGCCGTTGAACGTCGCGCCTGCGTCGAGCAGAAACGAGCTCGGCGCGCCGGGCGGATCGTGGCGCAAGTTCTGATAGTGCAGCACGGCTGCATGCTCGTTGAACGCGACGATATTGCCGTAGGGCAGCTCAGTCTCGCGTTGCTGCGTCGACCCGCAATACGCATGGTTGATCGCGAACTCCGAGGCATCCTCGCGAAAGTGCCGTTGCGCCGTCGCATGCCCGCGCGCGGCAATCTCGTTCGCCTGCGCGATGCACGCTGCCTCGTACGGTGTCTTCGTAGCGCGGTCGAAATCGAGCGCCGTCAACAGAACCGAGTCGTTTGGGGCGACTCCGTCGAGCCACCGCGTGTCGGGCGGACCGATCGCCGCGCAGCGGCCACGTCCGGTTGCGAGTGAAGCATCGCGCTCGGCGGTGGTTTGCACGCAGCGCAGCTCGAACTGCTCGACCCAGTCGCCGCTGGGTGACGACGGCGGCTCATGCCAAAAGCTCGTATCCTCGAAATGCACGAGACGCGGGCGCTGGCCGGGCGTGTAGGCGATCGCCGAGCCCGGGGCGTTCTGTAGCGGCGCCCAAAGCTTGAAGTACGGCTCGGTCGCATACGGGTAGGCGATGTCGTCGCGATCCCGTGTGATCTCATCGCCCGCATAAACGATGACACGATCGAATTCGGAGGATTCAAGCGCGCGATCGAATCGTGCGGCGATCTCCGCGGCATGCGCGGCGAATAGCGCCATGACGGCGTCGGTGCGGGTCGATTCGGCCATGTGGGCGAAGGGCTCGGCGGTTAACAGTATCGAGAATCTCGTGAATAATAGGGCGCCCAGTGTCCCCTACCAAGCATCGTGGCGTTTTTGAGGCTACAGATGTGCCGCACGAGAGTGCGAGCCGTAGCTGACACGTCACGCAATTGGATGTGCCTCGATTATGGATAGACCGTTTGGAAACTTCTTCGCGACGCGGTCGGTCGTCGCCGCGCGCAACGGCATGGCTGCGACGAGCCACGCGCTTGCGACGCAGACAGCCGTCGCGTTGCTGCGCGCAGGCGGCTCGGCCGTCGATGCGGCGATCGGCGCGAACGCCGTGCTCGGCCTCGTCGAGCCAACCGGCTGCGGCGCCGGCGGCGATCTGTTCGCGATCGTCTGGGATGAGTCTGCGCGCGAGCTCGTCGGACTCAACGCCAGCGGCAGGAGCCCGCAGAGTCTCACGCTGGACATGCTCCGCGACATGGGGCTCGAGCAGATACCTCCTCACGGGCCTTTGTCGGTCAGCGTGCCAGGCGCTGTCGACGGCTGGTTCGCGCTGCACGAGCGCTTCGGTGAGTTGCCGATCGCCGACGTGCTCGCGCCTGCGATCGAGTACGCACGCGACGGCGTGCCCGTCGCAGAGATCATCGCCGGCTACTGGGCAAACGACGCGGACTCGTTCAAGGGCTATCCCGGTTTCGCAGATCTCTTCATGCCGGGCGGGCGTGCACCGTCGGCCGGGGAGGTCTTCGCGAACCCTGCGCTCGCGGACACCTATAGCGCCGTGGCCGAGGGCGGGCGCGACGCCTTTTATACGGGCCAGATCGCGAAACGAGTCGGCGAGTTCATTCAGAGCAACGGCGGCTACTTGAGCTACGACGACTTCGCGAGCCATCGATCGAGCTGGGTCGATCCGGTCGCGACGAACTACCGCGGTTACGACGTTTGGGAGATTCCGCCGAACAATCAAGGCATCACGGTTTTGCAGATGCTCAATCTGCTCGAGAGCTACGACATTGCCGCGCTGTCACCCCACGATCCCGATTACCTGCATCTATTCATCGAGGCGAAGAAGCTCGCATTCGAGGATCGTGCGCGCTTCTACACCGACCCCGAGCATGCCGACGTGCCGGTCGAGCAGCTGATCTCGAAGGCTTACGCCGACCAGCGCCGCGCGCTGCTCGATCCCGATAAAGCATCGTTGGAGCTACCGTACGGCGAGCCCGAGATCCTGAACGTCGGCGACACTGTCTACATGACGACTGCGGATGCGGCCGGCAACATGGTCTCGTTGATTCAGAGCAACTTCCGCGGCATGGGCTCAGGGCTCGCGGTCCCGGATCTCGGCTTTGGCTTACAGGATCGCGGTGAGCTATTCAGCCTCGATCCCGCGCACCCGAACGCGTATGCACCCGGCAAGCGGCCGTTTCATACGATCATCCCGGCTTTCGTGACGCGTGACGGCGAGCCGCTGATGAGCTTCGGTGTCATGGGCGCCGACATGCAGCCGCAAGGCCACGTCCATGTGCTCGTCAACATCATCGACTTCGGCATGAACATCCAAGAGGCCGGCGACGCTGCACGTTTTCGTCACGAAGGCTCAAGCACGCCTACCGGCTTGCGCATGCATGACGGCGGCACGGTGTTGATGGAGTCGCAGTTCGGCGCCGACGTCGTCGCCGATCTCGAGCGCCGCGGCCACCGCGTCGAGCGGGCTCGTGACGGCTTCGGCGGCTACCAAGCGATACTGCGCGATAGCGCAGCGCGCACGTACTTCGGCGCCTCGGAGTCCCGCAAGGACGGGCAAGCCGCGGGTTACTAATTCGGAAGGAACCATGGAAGTCGTACTGACAGGCATCACGACGACCGGCGCGCCGCACATCGGCAACTACGTCGGCGCTATCCGTCCCGCGGTCGCCGCGAGTCACCGCGACGACGTTGGCGCGTATTACTTCCTCGCCGACTACCACTCGCTGGTCAAAGGCTCCGACCCGGCCAAGGTCGCGCAGTCGACGCTCGAGATAGCCGCAAGCTGGCTCGCGGCCGGGCTCAATCCCGACAGCGTCTTCTATCGCCAATCCGACGTGCCGGAGATTCCCGAGCTCGCGTGGATTCTGACGTGCATGACCGCGAAGGGATTGATGAACCGCGCGCATGCCTATAAAGCCGCCGTCGACGAGAACGAAGCGCGCGGCAACCGCGACCCGGATCAGGGCATCATGATGGGGCTTTTCTGTTATCCGATCCTGATGGCCGCCGACATCCTAATGTTCAACGCGCATAAGGTCCCGGTCGGCAAGGACCAGATTCAGCATGTCGAGATGGCCCGCGACATCGCGCAGCGCTTCAATCACCATTTCGGTGAGACGTTCGTGCTTCCCGAGGCGCAGGTTGGCGAGAACATCGCCGTATTACCCGGGCTCGACGGCCGCAAGATGTCGAAGAGCTACGACAATACGATTCCGCTGTTTATTGACGAGAAAAAGCTGCGCAAGCTGATCATGAAGATCAAGACGAATTCGCAGGAGCCCGGCGAGCCCAAGGACCCCGACGATAGTGCGCTGTTCTCGATCTATGCGGCCTTCGCGACGCCCGAGGAGACCGCGGCAATGCGCGAGCGCTACGCAGAAGGCATCGCTTGGGGCGAGATGAAGCAGACGCTATTCGAGTACATCAACGCTCATCTGGCTAAGCCGCGTGAGGAGTATCAGCGTCTGCTCGCAGCACCGGATCACGTCGAGGCTGTGCTGCGTCAGGGCGCCGAGCGGGCGCGGGAGATCAGCGCGCCGTTTATGGCCGAGATTCGCGACGCCGTGGGCATACGCGCATTGGGCTAGTGCTCGTTGGCTAGGTTTCCGGCTTGCGCCGTCAGTTAGCAGCGCGCGTCTCGGTAGCGGCGAAGCAGTCTCGCAGACAGCGGCCCGTATGCGATCGATCGGCGGCAGCGATGGCCTCCGGCGGTCCGCTCGCAAGGACTTCTCCGCCGCCGGCGCCGCCCTCCGGACCTAGATCGATAATCCAATCCGCAGCTTTGATGACGTCGAGATTGTGCTCGATGATCACGATCGTATTGCCATGGTCTCGCAGCTCGTAGAGCACGTTCAACAGCTGCGCGATATCGTGAAAGTGCAAACCGGTCGTCGGCTCGTCGAGCGCGTACAGCGTCGAGCCGGTCGCCCGCTTCGACAGCTCCTTTGACAGTTTGACGCGTTGTGCTTCGCCGCCCGATAACGTCGTCGCATTCTGTCCGAGCTGCACGTAGCTCAAGCCGACTGCGCGCAGCGTCTCGAGTTTGCGCGCGACAACCGGGACGTTGCGGAAGAACTCGAGCGCGTCCTCGACGGTCATCTGCAGCACTTCGTGGATGTTTTTGCCCTTGTAGCGAATATCCAGCGTCTCACGGTTGTAGCGGCGCCCGTTGCAGACGTCGCAGGCCACGTAGACGTCGGGCAGGAAGTGCATTTCGACCTTGATAACGCCGTCGCCCTGACATGACTCGCAGCGCCCGCCTTTGACATTGAAGCTGAACCGCCCCGGCGCGTAGCCGCGTGAGCGTGCTTCCTGGGTCGCGGCGAACAGCTCGCGGATCGGTGTGAACACGCCGGTGTAGGTCGCCGGATTGGAGCGCGGCGTTCGTCCGATTGGGCTCTGGCTGATCTCGATGACGCGGTCGACGTGCTCGAGCCCGTCGGCGTCGTCGTACGGTGCTGGATAGTACGGCATGCGATTGAGCTTCTCGGCGACGACGCGGTACAGCGTATCGTTGATCAGCGTGCTCTTGCCCGAGCCCGACACACCCGTCACGCACGTCATGAGCCCAATGGGAATCTCGATGTCGATGTTCTTCAAGTTGTTGCCGCGCGCGCCGCGAATCGTCAGTAGTGTCTGGGGATCGGGCTCGCGACGCGTCGCCGGCAGCGGAATCTCTTTCTGGCCCGATAGGTAAAGGCCGGTCAGCGATGCGGAGTTCGCCATGACGTCGTCGGGCGTGCCGGATGCTACGATCTCGCCGCCGTGCACGCCGGCCCCGGGACCGAGGTCGACGATGTGATCGGCTGCGAGCATCGACTCGGCATCGTGCTCGACGACGATGACGGTGTTGCCGAGATCGCGAAGCCGTACGAGCGTCGCCAGCAGCCGCTTGTGGTCGCGCTGATGGAGGCCGATCGATGGCTCGTCGAGGATGTACATGACGCCGACCAGGCCCGAGCCGATCTGGCTCGCGAGCCGAATGCGCTGTGCCTCGCCGCCCGACAGCGTCTCGGCGCTGCGGTCCAGCGTCAAATAATTGAGTCCGACGTCGGCAAGGAACCGCAGCCTGTCTTTGATCTCCTTGACGATCTTGTCGGCAATCTCGCCGCGCCAGCCAGCGAGCTTCAGCGCGTCGAAGAACGCCACCGCCCGCTCGACGTCGAGGCCGGTCAGCTGCGGCAGGCTCATCGAATCGATGAAGACGTGCCGCGCGGCCTCGTTCAAGCGGGTACCGCCGCAAGACTTGCAGGGCTGCATGCTCTGGTACTTGCCGAGCTCCTCACGCACGGCATTGGAATCCGTCTCCGTGTAGCGTCGCTCCATATTCGGCACGATGCCTTCGAATGCGTGCTTCCAGCGACTCTGGCTGCCCTTTGCGTTCGTATAGCGGAACTCGATTTGCTCATTGCCGCTGCCATAGAGGATGACATCCTTGATCTGCTCGGACAGTGACTCGAACGGCGTCTCGATGTCGAAATCGTAGTGCGCGGCGAGCGACTGAATGAGCTGGTAGTAGTACGGGTTGCGGCGATCCCAGCCGCGAACGGCGCCACCAGCGAGCGATAGATCCGGGTGCATGACGACGCGCTGCACGTCGAAGAATCGCCGCACGCCGAGACCGTCGCATTCGGCGCATGCGCCGGTCGGGTTATTGAACGAGAACAATCTCGGCTCGAGCTCGGGGATGCTGTAGCCGCACAGCGAGCATGCGAACCGATCCGAGAACACCAACGGCGGCTTGCGCGGATCGTCGATATCGACAACATGAACGACGCCGCTGGCCAGCGCTAGCGACGTCTCGAACGACTCGGCCAGGCGCAACCGCAGATCCGACCGAATCCGCACGCGATCTACGATGACCTCGATATCGTGCTTGCGGCGCCTGTCGAGCGCAGGCACGTCGTCTAGCTCGACGATGTCGCCGTTGAGCCGTATGCGCACGAACCCCTGCGCGCGTAGACCGTTGAGAATCTGCTGATGCTCGCCCTTGCGCCCCGATACGAC
>JAHEEN010000266.1 GCA_024640685.1 Rhodospirillaceae bacterium | reverse complement strand
TTGGTGGCAGCGCACGCGGATCGTGTCGCCGACGACGATGTCCTCTTGCTCCCAGCCGAAGCTCTGCACATGCGCGACGCTACCGCCCTCGAGCGCCCAGACGTTCGGCTCGCCGGCCGTACCTTCGACCTCGAGATAGATCCATGTGTGCGGATTGGCCCAACGGATCCGCTGCACGGTGCCGACCATATCGGTCGTGACCGTTTGATCGTAGTTTGCGTGCGAGTGATGCGCGATGACCGGCGCTGCGGCGCCGATGCCTATCGCGGCACATAGAACTAAGCCGATCGACTGCATCGTTGCGTTCATTCTCGCGTTACTCCACGCCGGGCAAGACACGCGTGCGTTGCCCGGCCGCGTCGATGCGATAGCGAACCTGGTCGCCGTGCTCGTCCAGGATCACGAGCGTTTGCTGAAACTCGAGCGGCGGCGGATAACCGCGCGGCACGTTGGCCTCTAGGATGTACAACCGCTGGTCGTGCAGGTAGATCCCAAAGTACGTCCGAGATCCATCGGCGTCGACCATGTGCAGCTGATGGCCTTCAATGCGATCGACTTGCGCGTAACCGTCGTACGTCACCTCACCGCCGCGTTTGCGCAACTGCCACGCAGCCCACGAGATCGCGCCGCGCATCGTCGAGACGTATGTCACCGACGTGTAGTCGACAACCGTCACCGAATACCGACTGGGACCGTCCTCGACCGAATAGACGCGGGCGGGAAGCTCGACCTGGTTGTCGCCACGATACGTCGTGTCCGCGATCTGCGGCTCGCGCGGAAGGCTGATACGGAACCGCTCCGCGAGGTCCGTGTACTCGATCCAGTCCTGCGCGAACGACGTTGCCGGCACCGACAGTGCAAGCACGGTTAGATGGATCGTCCACGGCCGCATGTTCCGCCCCAATACGTTACATCGGTAGAGTACATCAACGGCTCAATCGGCGACATCGCTCGCCGGCAGCGCTCGCGCTGGAATCATGACGATTGGTGTAAGGTGCGCGTTCCAAGTCATCCGGCCGAGGCCAAACATAACTATGTCCGGTGCGCTCTCGAATATCCGCGTGCTCGATCTGTCGCGCATTCTCGCAGGCCCATGGGCGAGCCAGACGCTGGCCGACTTGGGCGCCGAGGTCATCAAGGTCGAGCGCCCGGGTCGCGGCGACGATACGCGCAGCTGGGGGCCGCCGTTCCTGTCGGGTCAGGACGGCGATGAGTCTCGCGAGTCGGCGTATTTTCTGTCGACGAATCGCGGCAAGCTGTCGGTAACGCTCGACGTGGCCACGCCGGAAGGGCAGGCGATCGTCCGTCAGCTCGCGACGGCAAGCGATGTCTTCATCGAGAACTACAAAGTCGGCGACATGGCCCGCTATGGGCTCGCGTACGACGACTTGAAGGCGATCAATCCGCGGCTCGTCTACTGCTCGATCACAGGCTTCGGCCAAGACGGGCCGATGGCGAGCGTGGCCGGCTACGACTTCGTGCTGCAAGCGCTCGGCGGGCTCATGAGCATCACCGGCGAGCGCGACGATCTACCCGGCGGCGGGCCGCAGAAGGTCGGCGTTGCCGTTGCCGATATCGTCACGGGCCTCTACGCCACGGTCGCGATTTTAGCTGCGTTATCCCACCGCAATACGAGCGGCGAAGGGCAGTACATCGATCTCGCGTTGCTCGACTCGCAGGTCGCGATGGTCGCTAACATGGGCCTCAACTATTTGGTGTCGGGTAGCGTGCCGCAGCGGCAGGGCAACGCGCACGCGAACATCGTGCCGTACCAAGTCTTCAAAGCTGCCGACGGTGACTTCGTGATCGCCGTCGGCAACGACAGCCAGTTCAGAAAGCTATGCGCAGCGATCGGACGACCCGCGCTCGCGGTCGATCAGCGGTTCGCGATCAACGAGAACCGTGTCCGTCATCGCGAGCTACTTGTGCAGTTGCTCCAGGAGACGCTGTCGATCGGCACTGTCGAGCAATGGACCAGCCGCCTGCAGCCGGAAGGCGTGCCTTGCGGTCCGATCAACGATCTCGCTCAGGTGTTCGAGCACCCGCAGGTGCGCCACCGCCAGATGCAGCTCGACCTCCCGCATGCGGGCACCGGCCGCGCGCCGTCCGTCGCCAACCCGATCAAGTTTTCGGAGACGCCGATTGCCTACGACAAGGCGCCGCCGACACTTGGGCAGCACACGCGGGAAGTCCTGACGACGCTTGCCGGGCTCAGCGACGCCGAGATCGATGCGTTGGCTGCCAAAAGCATCGTCTGACGCCCGGCGTTTGACCGCAGCGCGCTATCCGGCAGCGGCGCGGTTCTTCTCGAGCCAGCCGTCGACGAGTGCGACGGTCTCGTCGACGCTGTCGTTCTGCCGGCCGAGTTTCGCGCCCAGGGCTTGGACGAGCTTGTCGACCCTCTCTATATAAGGAGCGCCGGCTGCCAACGCACGTGCCGCCGACGAGGGCTTCAGCAGCGACAGCGCGGCATTCGCGTACTTCTCGAACGGCACGAGGTCGTTGCGGTCGCCGCCCAGGGCTACGCTCAAGTCCATGACGTACTCGTAAACGGCTTTCGAGGCATCGAGATCGGAGTGCACGGCCTCCTTGATCGGCCGCATCTCGTCGGCCTGCACGCAGCGATAGTTGCCGGCGAGCAGCATCGACCACTTCGCGAGCGGCACGAATACGGAGTCGTGGACACGCAGCTTGACCGGCAGCTCGACGCTCTGGCCGTCGACGTCGTAGCGGATGTTCTGAACGTCGTCCTCGAGCTTGCGCAAGATCGCCGTGTCGTCGTCCGACTCGAAGCGCGCCGACTTGAAGTTCGTCGGCAGACCGACCTGCAGCACGTTACAGTCCTCGTCCGGCGGGCGGAACGCCTGCGGGTCCGGGCTGCACAACGTGATCTTCGAGGGATCGATGTTGTCCCAGACGCTCGGGTCCGTATAGCAAGGCCGGATCGTATCCGCATCGATCGACGGGATGCGCAGCAGATAGCTCAACGGCGGCATGTTCATGATCGACATGCACGGCTTGCCGGAGGCGCCGACGCGGTTCAGCAAATCCTTGACGACGTCGATGCGGTACTGCGGCTCCTGCATTGCGAGCACGATCAAATCGTAGTCGGCGGGATTCGCGTCCTCGGGCGCGCCGGCCGTGACCGTGCCGGGCATGTTTTTCGTGTTGAGCTCGACAGGCGCATCGAGGCCGCGCACCGGCAGGCGCACGATCGCACCTTTCTTGTTGATCAGCTCGGCCTCGGCCGGTAGGCAAATCAAGTGCGCCGAGTGGCCGGCCAGCGCCGTCTTTGCGCTCAGCAGCGAGCCATACGATGCGCCCAGGAAAAGCAGCTTGTACGAGTCCGACATTCGAAGTCCCCTAATATTAAATGAGTCAGATGATTCCGAAGGCCCACATGGCGCAAACGGCCGCAAACGATGCAAGACCGCCAACGAGCGTTGCGCCGCCGTAGCCGACGATCGCCTCGTTGACGGGCATGCGGCTCAGCGACGTGCAGACCCAGAAATAGCTCGAGTTCACGTATTTAATGATAACGGAGCCGCTGGCGCCAGCCAGCATGGCAGCCTCCGGCGACAGATCGAGCGTGCCGAGCATCGGCGCGACCAGCGAGCCGGCCGTGATGACGCCGACGGTCGTCGAGCCCGTGATCATGTTGCCGATGATGCCGATGACGAACGGCAGCAGAATCGACGGCAGCCCGTACGTCGCAAAAAAGCCCGCGATGTAGTCCACGGCTGGCGTCGCTTTCAATATCTCGCTGAGCGAGCCGCCCAGGCCGGTCACGACGAGGATCATCGCCGAGACGCGCAATGCCTCTTCGACCCAGCCGGATTTCGAGGCCTTGCGATGCTCATCGGTGCGAATGTTGCGAAACGACAGCCACACGCCGACGCTGAGCGCGACGACCGGCCAGCCGACGTACGCGAGCCCGGCGCGAATCATGTGATCCTCGGGCAGGAACAGCCGCGACACGCTTTGCGCCGAGATCAGCAGGATCGGCACGATGATCGGCGCGTACGACGCCAGCGCACCCGGCAGCTCGCTCTTGCCGGAGTCGTCGAGGA
>JAHEEN010000069.1 GCA_024640685.1 Rhodospirillaceae bacterium | reverse complement strand
CCACTCGCCTTGCCGTCCGAGGACCGGCAGCTCGGTGCCCTCCGGCACGAGCAGCAATAGATTGGATGCCGTGCTTGGTGCGTCGTGAATGTTTGCGTAGCTCGTAGGGACTCGTGCGAGTTCGCCCGTTTCTTGTGCCTGCACTGAGATCAGCGTCAATGCGACTGCAAGTGTAGCAATGATGCCAATGGGTAGTCGTCGCTTGTCGGCTTGCATGTCCGACAGTGAATAACGGATCATGGAACGTGTCAAGCAGCTCCGCTAGGACGCACACGCGAGTCGAAAAAAGTTTTCGCCTCGACGCGCAGGGATCGCCGCACGCTGCCGACATGATCACCGCGTGACTGCGCGTCGTGTTGCGACACGCAATCGACCGGTTCCCATTTTCGTTCGCGTTTAGAACGACGCGACGCGGAGTATGACATGCGGCTTTCTAACGTTAATACGACAGGCGGGGTCATCGTGGCTTTCACGATGCTCGTCATTTCGGCCTGCGCGCCTGCACCGGAACCGGAATCGACGGCGCCGGTAGCTGGCGACACGATGGGCATGCCCGAGCCACCGCCGCCGCCAGCGGCTGGCATCGAATACGTCGATCTCGGCGACTACCAAGTGGCGCGCGCGTGGCCAAAGCCGTTACCCGATGACGACCTGTCTCACGACGGCTGGACGTGGGGCTCGGGTGCCGGCGTCTTTGCCGAAAGCCCCGATAAGGTTTGGGTTGCGCAGCGCGGCGAGATCTCGCTGCCGCCGGGGGCCGAGCCGTGGATCTGCCCGTGCTTGCTCGATCCGCGGCGGACCAATACTGGCCGGCGCGACTACTCCGGTCGCGACTATCCATACGAGATGCGCCGGCACCACATCGTCTGGGCCGTCGACGGCGACGGCTACGCGATCGAGGAGTGGCTGCAACACGATGCGTATTTCACGCCGCCGCGTGGTTTCGGGCTCGGTGAGATCAGCCGCGGTCCGCACAAGATCCTGCAGAACCCGTACGATCCGGAGCGGCACATCTGGGTTGTCGACGACGATCAGCACATGATCAGCATTTTCACGAACGACGGCGAGCTCTTGAAGGTCATGGGCGAGCGCGGCGTGCCGGGACGCGGCCCGAACAACTTCAATCGCCCGACCGATATCACGTGGCTTCCGGACGGCACGTTCTTCGTCGCCGACGGCTACATCGGAACGCGCGTCGCGAAGTACGACGCCGACGGCAACTTCATCATGGATTGGGGGCAGCCGCCGGTCGATCCAGCGAATCCGCAGCCGAACGAATTCTGGTCCGTGCACAGCATCGGCCTCAGCAACGACCGGCGCTTGTTCGTCGTCGACCGCGAGCACAGCCGCATGCAAGTCTTCGACGAGAACGGCAGTTTCTTGACGATGTGGCCGACCGGGCACAATTCGCAGGTGCTCGCGCATACGGTTACCGTCGACGATCACATCTGGGTTGCCGATTGGACGACCGACCGGCTCGTCAAATACGATCTCGAAGGACATTACATTCTCGATATCGGCAGCTCCGGCCCACTACCGGGGCAGTTCGACGGCGTGCACCAGATCGAAGTCGATTCCGATGGCAATCTCTACGTAACGGAGGTCTCCAATGACCGCTCACAAAAATTCATCCCCAAACCCGACGCCGATCCCGCACGACTCATCCAACCGCGCGTCGGCTACGCACCGGTCTCGTTCTGACATGGACGGGAACCGTCGCAACTTCGTCAAGGGCGCGCTCGGCGTTGCCTTGGCGCCGTTGGTCGCACCACTTGCGAACGCGCAGGACAGTATCTTTGCGGCGCCACGTGACTGGTCGGGCCAGACGCCGATCCCGTACCCAGATCCCGATGTGCTGCGGCTCGACGACCGCTTCGCGCCTTACATCCCGTTCAATACCGGCATCCGGCGGCTCTACAACGGCACGCTGTGGGCCGAAGGCCCAGCGTGGAATGGGGTCGGCCGTTACCTGGTCTGGAGCGACATTCCGAACAACGTGCAGATGCGTTGGATCGAGGACGACGCTCGCGTGACCGAGTTCCGCAACCCGTCCGGCAACAGCAACGGCAACACGTTCGACTACCAAGGCCGGCAGATATCGTGCGAGCACGGCGGTAGGCGAGTCGCTCGCTACGAGCCGAACGGCTCGGTCACGGTCATTGCCGATCAGATCGACGGCAGGCGCTTGAACTCGCCGAACGACGCGGTCGTGCATCCCGACGGCAGCATCTGGTTCACGGATCCGCCGTTCGGCATCCGCGGCAACTACGAAGGCTTCCGCGCCGAGTCCGAGGTTCCGAACCGTGTCTATCGCGTCGACGGCGACTCCGGCCGAATTGCAGTCGCCACGGACGAGGTCAACGGCCCGAATGGGCTGTGCTTCTCGCCCGATTACTCGTTGCTGTATGTCGCCGACACGCTCGACCGCAACATGAAGGTCTGGAACGTGAACGGCACACGGCTAACGAACGCGCGCGAGTTCACGCGGCTCGAGCTACCGACCGGCGGACCAACTTGGGCCGACGGCATTCGCTGCGATACCGACGGTAACCTCTGGTGTGGCGCGCGGCCCGGGGTGCACATCGTCGCGCCGGACGGCGACACGATTGGCGTGATTCGCATGCCGGAGGTCACCGCGAACATTTGCTTCGGCGGCACGAAGCGCAACCGCTTGTTTATGACGGGGAGCACGTCGCTGTACGCGCTGTACACGACCGCGACGGGCGCGCATATCTGTTGAAGAATTCGGGAGCGGTTCACCGAGTTGAGCCGTAGCTCGGTGCGCCGTTCCCCGATTCGCTACCTGCGTCGACTGAAAGGACCAACAAGTTGAATTGTTGGTACCGGGTACCGGGGTACCGGGTACCGTCCGGATGCCGGATAAGTTGAATTGTTGGTAACCGGCACCGTCCGGAGTACCGCCCGAAGACTAGCGGCCCGGGCCGTCGCCGGCGCCGCTCAAGAACAGCTTGCTGCCGTCGGGCAACGTCAGGTCCCGGCCGTTGGCGCGCTTGGAGCCATTGCGCGCCTGATAACCGTCGACGATGACGCGCATGCCAGGCTGCACCGAGTTCTTGTTGAGCCCTTGGCGGAACAGCATGTTCGGCGAGCCGGCTTCAATCATCCATTGCTCGACGCTGCCGTCCGGCATCTGCGCATCGATGTGGATCCAGACGTGCGGATTGATCCATTCCATCTTCGTGATGATCGCCTCGAATCTAACCGGTTTTTCGGCATCGAAGTTCGCCGCGAACGCGTGATGGGCGTTGGCAGGCAACGCTGCGGCTGCAAGCAAGACTGCGATAGCGATGGTCGGGGTTATATTCGTGTGCATTGGTATCCCTCCGTCATTCGGCGTTCGGGTCGAAGCGCTCGCCGCGCGCCTCGCGCTCTCGCGCGCCACTGAGCCAGAAGTAAAGATCGTAGTTGAGCTCCTGGCATTGGTACTCGTAAATCTGCTCGTCGGTCTGGTTCCACGGCACGCGGACCGTGAATGGCCGCGTCCACGTGCTCGGATCCGACATCGTGACCTCGTACTCGAGTGTTTCCGGACCAATGCGCCGGAATCGCTCGACGATCCTGAACGTCTCCGGGTCCGCATTGCGATAGACGACACGGGTGCGGCCGATGTCATCGCGTTTTAGGAAGTTCGACGTCTCGATAACCAGGGTATCGCCTTCCCAGCGGCCAACCGGATTGCCGAGCCACGTCTCGACGTTATCGGGCAGCTGGCCGCTACCGTCGACCGGAATGATGCGCGCATGATGGATCATCTCGGCGTAGATCACGACGTAACCGGGTGACTGATAGATCTGCGCGACATTGCCGTAGAGCGCGGGAAAATACGGGTGACCGCCGCCTTCGTTACGCCGCCTGATGATGCAGCGGTTGCCGACGTCGGCATCGTGATAGCTCTCGTGAAAACCTTCCGTGAAGCGCCGCAGCGACAGCTCGGCCTCCCGGAGCGCGGCTTCGCGCTCGGGCGTCATCGGTTGCTCGACGCGCGGCGGCAAGCGACCATCCGGCGGATCGACGATCAACGACGTGCGATTGTCGTCGGTGAGCTGCGTGCGCGATGAATCCGTCCAGAGCTCGTTGTAGTTGCGAGCGACATCGGCCTCGTTACCGCCGTCGCGGCGATCCTGATTGACGCGCTCGGCAATCTCTTGCTCGAGCACGGAGGCCTCATCGTCCGACAACACGACGCGACCGGCGAGCCCCGACGGCCGCTCGAGCGGTGTGCTCGTGCCGTAATTGTAGATGCCTTGCAGATCGGGATCGCCCCACGGCGTGCGCGGCGTCTCCCAATCGTCGGCTACCTGACCGAGCGCCGCCTGGGCCGCCGCGGCGCCGAGCGCAACGAACAGGCCGATCGACGCCATAGCGCTCAAACCTCGTCGTTTCATGCTCTATAACCTCGGCGTCGTCTCGCTAGTCCGTCGTCTTCGTGAACTGGCCATATAACATCTCCTCGACGAACGGCTGGCACTTGAACTCCATCAGCCGCGCATTCGCCTCCATGCGCCTATAGAGCGGAAAACGGATCGTCCACGGGCGCGTATAGACGTTCGGATCCTCGATCGTCGCCTCGTACATCAAGTGATAGGGGCTGACGAGCGTCAAGCGCTCGACGATGTGCACGGCCGCACTGTAGTAGTTGCCTGCACGATCGAGCCAGTTGTCCTCGTTGAGGCCAGTGACGTCGATGACAAGCGTGTCACCGTCCCAGTGCGCGCGCGACCAACCCATGAAAAACGTATCGTCGACCGGCGACTCCTCGTCCCAGTTCATCCGAATGATGCGCGCCGTGCCGTTGAATTCGTGCGCGAACAGCACGAACTCGGGCGTCTGCACGATCTGCATCGGGTATGGCATGTACATCGAGCGCGGCACACCCGGCATCCAGCATTTGAGCTCGGGATCGCCGAGCGGCGGATCGACACCGTCACCGGGCACCGAGACCGTCGTCCGCGAGTCGAGCCGCTCGCGCTTACGCTCGAGCGCCCACGGCTGATACGGGATCGTGCCGCCTTCGATGATGCTGACGCCTCCCGGTTGCGCACCCCACGCGCCGAGCAGCTCCGGATAGGGCCCCGGTGCCGCACCGTGCGCCTCGATGTCCCAGTTGGCCGTCGTCAACGACTGCCAAACGCCGTTCAGGTCGGGATGCCCATCGGCGGTCCGGGGTGGGTCATACGGCGGAAACTGGCTGGGCACCGGCGCTTGCGCGAACGCATGCTGGCTCGCCAACGCCGCCCAAAGTAGCAAGCCTGCTTTCGCCATGAGGACCGAACGCCGACTCCGCATGCCCATTCCCCCAACTCACTCGCTGTCCTCGCCGATTATACGCAGCGTTTCGGCGTGTGCAGCGCGCCGGAAGGCGCAGCGAAATCGAGCGGCCTAAGGTTCCGAGTCGTCGCTCGATCGGTCGCTGGGATATCGCCCCTCAAGCGCCCAGTCCGGGCGCCAGCGCGGCCGTCCGCCGAACTCGGACAACTGATCGACCCGATCCGCCATGACGTCGGCCCAACGTTGGATCAAATCCTCGGTTTGATGCCAGACCGCCCCGATCTCCAACAGGCCTTTCGCGTTACGCCGGTCGACGGTACGCGCGAGCAACTGAGCCGACGCCGCATCACGCAACTCGACGACGATGGTCGCCGACCAAGGATCGTTGACGTACGTATAGACGCTGCCTGGTGAGTTCGGCGGCATTCGCGAGACGAAATCGACGAGGAATCCCTGGACGACGAGCACCTCGGAGACGTCGCCCGTGTAGCTCGCGCTGACGCGGTCCCGCGAGAACTGCTCGTTGACAGCCTCTTCCCACAGCTCGGCTAGCCAGTCCTGTCGATCTTCCGGAAGCTGGAACTCGTCGGCCAATGCGCGGCTGCGCGCGTCGTTGGACCCGCGTCGAACGTCGCGAAACTGTACGGCCGTCGGCATCACCAGAATACGCGTGTAACCGGAGAGGTCGAAGTCCTCGACGACCCACGCGGCTGCCATGATCGACGGATTGACGCGGTGCAGCCCGTCCTCCGTGACTTCTGCTTCGGCCCCGGCTGCGAGCGCGGGCTGTGCACCGGCCGCGCCGACGTACGAGATAAACACGAGCCCAGCAGCAGCGGACAGGAGCGCCAGCGGCATTCTGCGACTCATCGTTGTCTCCAAATTAAACCTGAATTACAACTGTCCGCCCGGCGGACCCCGTAGTCAACCACCCGCGCCCAATCTCTGTCTGCTTGGGCCGCGTCCAGTTGAATCTCATACGCTTAGACCCCCCTAGAACCGGATTTGTTCGCTCAAATTCGCAACTATCCCGTGTTGTCCGAGATCGAGTTTCTTCGCCTGGTGATCACCGGCTCTGGGCATCCGCCGGCTGTAAAGTTCAGGTCGAACCATTAAATCCCCATGTACCACGCCCAGCCGCGATCGATCTGCTGGAACGTATCGGCGTCGTGCTCGTCGAGGACGACAATTCGGCGCAAGAATTTGCGGCTCTTCGCGCCAAGCTGCGTCTCGAGCCGCAAGCGCACCGGCGCGCCATGGCCCATCGGCAGGTCTCGGCCGTTCATGCCGTAGGCCAGAATTGTCTGCGGGTGCAGCGCATCGATCATGTCGATGCTGCCGACGCCGTTGTCGTAAGCATAAAATTGAATGAATCGGGCACTCGGCTTGATGCCGCAGGCCTCGAGCACGGTTCGGAGCGGCACGCCCGTCCACTCGGCGATCGCCGACCAACCCTCTTCGCACGTGTGCCGCGTAATTTGAGTCCGAGACGGCATGCGCTTCATATCCTCGAGCGAGAAGGCGCCGGGCCTCGCCACGCTACCTTCGACGGTCAAGCGCCAGTTCGCGAACTTGTCGCCGAAAATTCGCTCGTAAACGGGGCCGTGCTCGGTGTTGAATGCGCGTTCGGCTGAGTTACCGGGATTGATCGTGCCGATCGCGGCGGCTGCAGAGATATCGCTGCGCTCGTACTCGCGCGCGAGGGCCTGGGCCGGAAGCAGCAGACGATGCGCCTTGTAGGTCAAGAGGTCGCCCATCCGCAGCAAGTTGCCGTACGTCGGCGGCACGGTCTCGGCGCAGCCCGAGAGCATCAAGCCCGCGGACGACGCCAGTCCCTGGATCACCGCACGTCGATGAATCAATCGCTTGCTCATTGTCAGCTCCCGAGAATCATTGCGCGCAACTGTCGACGGAAGCCGGTCAGCATGACCATGACGAGATGCGCGACGAGAAATAGAAACAGCACGACAAAGCCGACGAAATGCAGCGTGCGCGCCGATTGATAACCGCCGAAGATATCGAGCAGCACCGGGAAAGCCGCCGTGATCGTCGGCGCCATCGTCAAGCCCGAGATCACCATGAACGGCAGAAAAACGAACAGGACGCCCGCATACGCGAGACGCTGCAGCAGGCTATAAGGCGGACCGATACGGGCGTCACGAAATTGCTGGCGCGCGTATGCCGTGACGCTGCTCCACAATGCGCGCGGCGCCAGATCGCGCAGCCGCGGCAACAGATTTTGCCGGATATGGCCGGTGGCGACGCCAGCGAACACATACGCGGCGCCCGCCAAGAACAGTATCCATCCGGACAGAAAATGCAGGCTCCTGGCCCAGCGGTTCTCGTTAAATATTCGGTACATGCGATACCCACTGACGGGTGCGCCGTCGATATCGTCGAAGACGACGGCCCGCTCCCAACCTTCGGGCCGGTGGTTGTCGTTGATCGGGAACTCGAGAATCGCCGGCGTCATCGCATTGCCGACCTCGCCCCAGTAGAGCCGCGGATGCGCCATCAAGATCACGATTCCGCTGAAAGCGAGCCCGAGAAAGCTCAGCGCGAGCAGCCAATGGCACAGTCGCGCCCACAAGCGGTGACCCTCGACGGGCACGGCCGAGATCGCAGTGGCTGCCACCATACACTACCCCCTAGCGAACGCGTTGCGCGGCTCGGTCGCCGAGACCGATCCGCAATGACCCCATTCTACCGATTCCATAGTCGAGAACTACCGGACTCCGGTAATCGAGGAACAGCAATGAATCTAGCCGGGTCCGGCAGCCTCGACGGTTACCGAGTCCTCGAGCGCCTCGTAACTGTGCTCGACATAGGCCGGCACCACGACGAGGTCGCCGGGCCCAAGCGTGAATTCGTCATCGCCGCTGATGGCCTTCAAGCGGCCCTCGACGAGAAACACGACAAGCTCGTTGGCATGGTTGTGCGGCGTCGTACGCGTGCCGGCCGGCCACTCGACGCGGATCAGGCCAACCGTCGCGCCTTCCATGCGGCGCACGACGCGGCCGTCGGCGGCGTTGTTGACCGCAAGCGAATCGTACCGATGCAGCGTCATCTCCGGCATCACGACCTGAGAACTGCTCGGAAAAGCCAACGCAGCGAGGACGAAAGCCGTAACCGACAGCAAATTTTTAGTCATGCGTCTCATCTCCATCGCGCGATCCGCGTCACGCGAATGTTGCCCTGTTTCGAAACAATTACAAATATTCGTTTACGCCGTTGACTTGCGACAGCGATGTCGCTCGCACACTTATAGGCCGACAAAAGTGGGACGCTCGTCTCAGCTCGTACACAAACCTGAGCGTAGGTTCGGGAGCATGCAGCTCTTGAAGAAAACTATTGTCGTTGCGCTGATCGCGCTCGGTGGATGCTCAACGTCACCCTACAAGTCACCTGAATTCGCTCACACAAGCCCGCGATGTCCCGTCGGATCAATATTGATCTGCGAGCGTGAAAGCATCGTGCCATGTGGCTGCGCCGGGCTGTTAAGTAGTTATTGAGCAACCGTCGGCAGTCACGAGCCCGGTCGGCCGGACGCGCACGCACTGTCTAATACGGCGCCGCCAACGCTCCTAGCAGGCTGTTGAAAGTCGAGTTCAACGCGCGCGGTGCTGATCGCGATACTGCTGCGCGGTTTGCTCTAATAGAACAGCTGTTCCTGCGTAACGCCATCGTCGCCGAAACTGATCAAGCCTGCTCCGACGATGTCGCCGATCTGCCACTTGCACCACGCCTTGTCGCCCTCGACCATGACGTCGGTGATTGCCATCGAGTCGCCGAGCTTCTTGAGCTCCTCGAGATAGCCTGGCAGATCGTCCTTTCCGTGGATGACGCCGTCTTTATCGAATAGCTGGTAATCGGCCGTCACGTTCGCAACGAGTGTCGCGGCGTCGAGATTCGAGAATCCGCTTGCGTAGCCGGACAACTTATCGGTTGCTGACATGTTTCCTTCCCCCATTGCGACTCTGTCAATTTCAGGACGCATGGAAGATTAGTCACAATGCAAGCCGTCGGCAAGAGAGCGCAGCGAGGATAGCTGCGTCGCGATGTTCAGCGACGCGAGCGGGCCCGAGGAAGAGCTAAATTAGTCGATCAGGGCGTGACGACGGCGCGAATGACCTTGTCGTGCTCGAAGTAGACGATAAATCCAGGGTAATCCCAGCGCGTGATCGGCGGACAGAAACGGTTTTCGGTGCACTCCGTGTACGGGCCGACGGCGTCGCGCTGCGCGGACGGCGCGCCGAATGCCGATTGCACCGCATCCATGCTCATGCCGCGTGCCGGCCGAAGGTTGGCCGAGTTACGAGCGGCGTTGATACCGTCTAGCAGCAACGTATCGGCGCTGGCAATCGGCATAGCGAGGAATAGGCCGGCGGCAATCAATGTCTTCAGCATGGCAGTTCCGTCCTTGAACCAAGGACCCGAATATAGCATCGGACGGCGGTCCGAGACCCGCGGTATCTACCCGGTTTTGAGAGCTTCGTCACAGTCTCGGGCCGGTCGCAAAGCACTGCGACGCCGCAGGCACCGCGGGCTGGACGATGACCTTTACTCCTGCTGGCCACCGCCGCCGCGGCGATAGTTCGTGTCCATGTACCAGCTCATGTAGTCGAGCATCGAGACCGGCTCGTAAGCGACGGGCCGCTCGTCGGTCACGCAGGTCGCTAGCGGCACGGCCATCGTCTCGGGACTGGGATTGAAGAACATCGCCATCGAATAGCGATCCTGAGACGGCATGAGCACGCGGTGCGGCGTTGCGAGAAAGCGGCCGTTCGTCCAGCGCGCGAGAAACTCGCCGGTATTGATGACGATACCGCCTGGCACGGGATTGACCGGCACCCACTCACCGTCGGGCCACATGACCTCGAGGCCCGAGACGTCGGAGATCGGCAGCAGCGTGATGAAGCTGTGATCGCAGTGCGGCGCGATACCGAACTGGTTCTCCTCGGGCTCGATCGCTGCATAGTGAGAGTTGCGCGTCCACCAGAGCGGCTCGGTGAAATACTGATCGAAGTAGTCCGGCGGCAGACCGAGCGCCCGCGCATAGATCGGCAACATCGCAATCCCGAGCTTCGATATCGCGTCTTGATAGGCAATCATCGCGTCGCGGAACTCGGGCATCCCTTCCGGCCACTGATTCGGCCCGACGAATCGAATGCCGGACAAGATCGCCGGATCGTCCGGCGCGCGCTCGCGCGCGAGCGTGATCGTCTCGTTCAGATCCTTCTTCGTGTTCTTGTGCACGGTCGCCGACACGTACATCGTCGAGCGCGGCGGAATGTACCCGATCGTGCTCTCGTTGATGCGAAGCTTGAGCTTTTCCGCGTCCGGCAGCTCGAAGAACTTCGCGAGCTCAGCGTAGCCATGATTAATGACGTCGCGCGGCACACCGTGGTTGACGACGACGTAGAAGCCGACGTTCTCTTGCGTATACCGCAACTGCTCGGCGAGTTGCTCGGCTGCAACCTCGCTGCCGGCGAGATACTCACCGAGATCGAGTATCGGAATAGCCCGCTCAGCTCGGGCATCGTTGGCAAGGCTAGGCTGGCTATCGGACATGAAGGCGAGTCTGCACGCGAGGCAACGGCAAATTTTACTCTGCGCCCAGGATAGACGCACGCGACGAGGCCTACGCGTCGGCGGTCGCCGAAGTCTCAGCGCACGGTGAGCGTAAGAGGGTGAGTGTCACCACCCCCCGGGCCGGGGCGTCGCGCGCCACAGACGGCGCGCGCCGAGCCTACAGGGATGTATTCATGGCGTACCCGGACCCGGGGGTCGTGATACTCGCCCCATCGCGCTAACCCATGCCGTGTCATCCCTTTCCGCAGTCGGCGGCCGGCGGTCTCTCGTCAACAATAACGGGGACTACGAGCTAACGTGCGCCGCGCTCCAGCTCGAGCAGACGCTGCTTGCGCCACAGGCTCCCGCCGTAACCGGTCAGGCTGCCGTCCTTGCCGATCACACGGTGACAAGGGATCACGATCGCAATTCGATTGTCGCCGTTCGCGCGTGCAACGGCCCGCACGGCGGTCGGACGCCCGAGCGACTCGGCGATGTCCGCGTAGCTGCGCGTCTGTCCGTACGGAATCTCGGCGAGCGCGTTCCAAACGGCGCGCTGAAAGGCGGTGCCCGGCACGCGCAGCGGTACCGTGAAGCGCGAGAGACGGCCGTCGAAGTACGCGTCGAGCTCGCGAGCGAGCGTATCGAGCACCGGTGACGTGCCGGGCAGGTATCGGCAGCGCAACCGCCGCGACAGCGTCTTCAGCTGACGCTCGAACATGCGCCGATCGGCGAACTCGAGAAAGCAGATATCGCCGTCGATCGATCCAGCCACCATCGGACCGAGCGGCGTTGCGATGCGCCTGAGCACGACCGTCGTAACGGCCCGCGATTCAGTCGGCGAGCTGCCGACGAGCTCGCGGATCGCCGTATTGAAGCCGCTCAACGACTCGTAACCGTGATCGAACGCGGCCGCGACGACGCGATCGCCCTCGCGGATGCGCTCCAGCGCCGTGCCTAGTCTGCGGGCACGGGCATAGGCGTGAAACGTCATGCCGTGATGGGCCTTGAACCAGCGCCGCGCGCGGTCGGGATGGACACCATGCGCGCGGAGATCGGCGTCGGTCCAGCGCCGCTCGGGCGCCTCGTCGATCGCTTCCAACAGCCCCGCGAGCCATGCAGGCACCTCGCCCGGGGCTTCGAGCGGTCGGCACCGCTGGCAGGGCCTGTAACCGGCGAACATCGCATCGCGAGCGGTCGGAAAGAACTCGATGTTCTCGCGCTTCGGCTTGCGCGCGGGGCAGCTCGGTCGGCAGAAAATGCCCGTCGTGCGCACGCCGGTGTAGAACAAGCCGTCGTAGCTAACATCGCGCGAGTAGAACGCGTCCATTAGCGTGCCGGTTTCTGGTAGGCTCGCCGCAATCATGGACGCACGATGCGCGCGAGGCGCATCGATGTCCACCGAAAACTTCGCAGCGAATTTTCGGGCCAGAACACCCAACGATCGAAAGGAGCGCTAGCCCATGGCGAGCAAGGAATGGCAGATCTATTTGTCCGGTGAGATTCACAGCGATTGGCGTGAGCAGATCGTCGACGGCTGCGGCGAGAAGTCGCTGCCGGTGTCGTTCTCAGCACCAGTCACAAACCACGACGCAAGCGACATGGTCGGCGTCAACATCCTCGGTGCCGAGGATCAGAACTTCTGGCGCGACCGCAAGGGCGCCGGCATCAACGCAATCCGCACGTCCTCGCTGATCGGCTCGGCCGACGTTGTCGTCGTGCGCTTTGGGCCGAAGTACAAGCAGTGGAATGCCGCATTCGATGCCGGTTACGCGGCTGCGCTCGGCAAGGCACTCGTGATTCTGCACGACCCCGAGCACGATCACGCGCTCAAAGAGGTCGACGCCGCCGCCCATGCGACTGCGCGCACGCCCGCCCAGGTCGTCGAGATCCTCGACTACGTCATCAACGGCTGATCGACCAGTTACCGGTCGAAGGTCGGCGGGGGTTTAGCCAACCAAATCAGGCGCGCTGATGCGCGCCCACCAAAGTCGAAAGAAACACACGACCCGAGCGCTAAGACCGCCCGGACTAAAGCGTCTCGACGACCGTGCTGATACCCATGCCGACACCGACGCAGAGCGTCGCCAGCCCTCTGAGCGGTCGGTCCGACGAGGCGGCACGGCGGTGGAGCTCGTGGACGAGGGTCACGAGAATGCGCGCGCCGGAGCAACCGGTCGGGTGGCCAAGCGCGATCGCGCCGCCGTTGACGTTCGTGATTGCGGGATCGAGGCCGAGCTTGGTCATGCAACCTAGCGTCTGCGCGGCGAAGGCCTCGTTGATCTCTATCAGGTCGATATCGGCAATCGTGAGTCCGAGCCGCGCGAGCAGCTTTGCGGTCGCCGGCACGGGCCCGTAGCCCATGACCCCGGGGTCGACGCCGGCAGATGCCGCGCCGACCCAGCGCGCGAGTGGCTCGAGCCCAAGCGCGGCGGCTTTGTCTGAGCTCATCAGCAACACGGCGGCTGCGCCGTCGTTGAGGCCGCACGAGTTGCCGGCCGTCACGGTACCGCCGTCTCGAAAGGATGGCGATAGCTTGCCAAGCGCTTCGAGATCGGTCGCGAGCGTCAAGCGATCGCCGTCGAAGCGTGCTCGCGGGTGCTCATCGCGAGCGACGGTCACGCTGTTGCCTCGCGCGTCGGTAGTATCTATCGGCACGATTTCGCCGTCGAAGCGTCCCGCATTGATCGCGGCGATCGCGCGCGTCTGACTCTCGATCGCGAAAGCGTCTTGCTGCTCGCGCGTGATACCGAGATCGTCAGCAATCGCCTCGGCCGTCTGCCCCAGCGAGATGATCGGATACAGGGCATCGAGCCGCGGATTCGGATACCGCCAACCGACTGTTGTGTCATACATCGTCGGCGCGGCCATCGTCGGCACCGATGCGGGCTTCGGCACGCTCCACGGCGCGCGGCTCATCGACTCGACACCGCTACCGATCGCAATATCGCACTCGCCGAGCTTGATCGCACGCGCCGCCTCGTTGACCGCGTCGAGTGCGGACGCGCAGTTGCGATTGAGCGTGATGCCCGGCACCGTGACCGGAAACCCGGCGAGCAACGCGGCCATCCGCGCAACGTCGCGGTTGTCCTCGCCGGCCTGGTTACCGCAACCGGCGTAGACCTCACCGATCAGCGCCGGGTCCACGCCGATGCGATCGACCAACGCCCGCAGCACGGCCGCGAGCAAGTCGTCGGGCCGCATGCGCGCCAGTGCGCCGCCGTAGCGCCCAATTGGGCTGCGGACGGCCGCGACGATGACGGCTTCAGGCACGTCCGCGCGTCTCGATTAGAAGATCTCGCCGAGAAAATCCGCCAGCATCTTCATCGAGCGCTGCGTCGCCGACTCGCTGTAGGCGAACCCGTTCGCCGGATCGTTCGCCTGCGGATGCGTAAACGCATGCAGCGTGTTGCCGAACGCATGCAGCTGCCAGTCAGCGCCCGCGGCCGTCATCTCCGTCGCTAGGCCGAGCACCTGCTCGGGCGGCGCGAGCGGATCGTCCCAGCCGTGAAACGCGATGACCTTGGCCGTCACTTTGTTGCCCTCGGTGTTGCCCGGCGGCACGAACAGGCCGTGGAAGCTCGCAACGCCGAGCACGTCCGAGCCCGTGC
>JAHEEN010000068.1 GCA_024640685.1 Rhodospirillaceae bacterium | reverse complement strand
TCGCCACGAGCGCGAACGGAGCCTCTGACATTCGGGTCGAGCTGGTACCGAGCGGCCGGCGCATCGGCACGACGATCGCGTGCGTGCGCAGCGCACGTATCGTCAACCCGGCTGAGTTCACGGTCCGGGTGCGGCCCGCGGCTTCAGTGCAGCAAATACCGTGTGATTAACCGGCGTCGCAACGTCTAGGGCTTTGCCGAAGCGCGCAACGGCACCGCTCAACCATGCGACTTCCAACGGCTTGCCGTTCTCGAGATCGTGATGCATCGACGACGTCATGTCGTGCGGCAATCCGTCCGCAAACGCCAGCCGATCCTTTGCGAACTCCTCCGGTAAGGCGATGCCTTTCGCGCGGCCGACCGCGACGGTTTCGCGCATCGCATCGAGCAGGAACTCGCGGCCATCGGCGTCCTCGCGTATCGGCCCTAGCGTCGTCCGCGTCAACGTCGTCGTCGCGCTCAAGCCAACCAGAAACACGAATTTCTCCCAGATCGTCCGCTGAATGTCGTCACTAACGTCAGCCGTGACACCCGCTGCCACGAGCGCCGCGTGCAGCGCATCCACGCGCGGTGATGTGCCGCCGGCGCGCTCGCCGATGACGATTCGTTGCATCGTGCCGATGTGCTTGATGACGCCGGGCGCACCGATCGAGCTTGCGATGAACGCGACGCCGCCGATCAATCGCTCCGGCCCAACGATCGGTGCGAGCACGTCGTCACCGTCGACGCCGTTTTGCAGCGACAGCACCGTCGTGTTGGGCCCGAGCATCGGCAGAATCGCACGGCCGGTATCGGCTGTGTCCCATAGCTTGACGGCGACGATGACGTAGTCGACCTCACCGACGCCGCGCGGGTCGTCGGTCGCCTGTGCCGGCCGAACGAGCGCATCGCCCATGTCGCGGCTATCGATCTTCAGGCCCTCGGCACGGATCGCCTCGAGGTGACTACCGCGCGCAATGAACGTGACGTCGACGCCACTGGCCGCAAGCCGGCCCCCGAAATATCCGCCGACGCCGCCCGAACCCATGATTGCGACTCGCATCGCCGCTGACCTCGCTACATCCCAAGCTAGGCCACGCATGATAGCGGCAGTCGTAAGCTAAGCCGACCCCGTCCGCGGTGGCGCCGTTTTTTGCTACATTAGGCGATCGTCGTGACGGAGAGATCAATAATGTCGAACAAGCTACTGGCAAGTTTGGTCGCTGGCCTACTGCTCGCGACCACGCAAACGACGGTCGCAGGCCAAGATGAGTTCTGCGAGGGCTTCTACCGCGGCTATACGGAAGGCTACAAGCGCGAGTCAGGCAGTATTTTCGAGCCGAGCGTGCCGTTCTGCCCGACGATGCCGCGCATACAGCCGGGTGCGCCACGTGACGACACCCAGCACGGCTACGAGGTCGGCTACGAGCAAGGCGTCGACGCCGCGAGGCGCCGCTTCTGAGCCTGCGGGGTCAATGTGTCATCGCATAGATGACATAGTTGACGCCGAAGCGATACGCGAGCGCCGTCAACGGCTCGGGGTAATACGGGTCGTCGGCATGCTCCCACGCATCGCCTAGATCCATGTTGAAGTTGATTGCGACGAGCAAACGGCCGTCGTCGGCATAGACGCCACGCCAGTACGGCGTCTTGCCGCGCGGGTCCTCCCACGTGACGCCGCGCCACACAGCCTGACGCCCCGGGATTTGCACGCGCTGGTCGAGATCGTAGAGCACGTGAAAGATCTCGTCGTCACCAGGGATGTCGACGATCGCCCTGTCGGGGAACATCCTTCCCAGACTCGCGGCAAATTCAGCCCACTCGGCCGGGCCGTGGAAGTCGTCGACGATCAAGAACCCGCCACGATCCAGATACTCTCGGAGCCGCACAGCTTCCCAGGCCGATAAACGCATGAAGCCGACCTTGACGGCATAAACGACCGGATAGTCGAATAACGCGTCGTCGTCGAGGCGCACGTGCGTGTTGTCGTCGGTCGTGACGATACGTGTCAGCCGGCCGAGTCCCTGCGTGAAATGGAAGTCGGCCTCTGGCCAGTCGCGCAGCCATGGCTCGCGGCGCGAGCTCGTATAGTCGCGGCCGTAAGCGCCGAACGCGAGACGCGCAAAGCGGAATTCCGGCTCTGCCGAACGCTCCGGCGTCTGGCTGCCGGCCAGCGACGCGACGGTCAGCGCGAGCAGCGCCATGGCGATTCGAGCGCGCCTGGATCCAATCATTTCCCGTGGCCTGAATGCGTCTTCGATAGACGGTTCGGGACGATGATAACCAACGTCACGACACAACGTCAGCGCACTCAGCCGGTAGCGTTTGTGATAGCGTTGCGCTACCCGCACTGTGCGGGCACCGCCGACGAACACTTTGCCACCGATGAACCCAAACGCCAGGCGCCCCACCGGATGCCGTGACGCCGATTGCGGCGCGCCCGCATGAACCGACCCGCGGCGACGCCGTCGCAGCGCCCGGCCAAACCGCCGCTGTTTATCGTATTCCTCGGCGCGCTCGTCGGACTCGGGCCGCTGACCGTCGACGCCTATCTGCCGGCACTGCCTACGATGGCCAGCACGTTCGACACCCGCATCGAGATCGTCAACTACACAGTCAGCCTCTATCTGATCGGGTTCGGCGTCGGCCAGTTCTTCGGCGGCTCGCTGTCCGATCAAATCGGCCGCAAAGCTGTGGCACTGGTCGGGCTCGGCATCTACGTCGTCGCAAGCGCATGGATCGTTCAGGCGGATTCGATCGCGACCGTGCTTGCAATGCGCATCGTCCAAGCGCTCGGCGGCGGATTCGCTACCGTCGTCAGCCTCGCAGCCATTCGCGACATGTATGCGCCGTCCGAGGCCGGTGAGAAATTTGCCGCAGTCATGATGATCATGCTGCTCGCGCCGCTGCTCGCGCCGGTCGGCGGAGCTGCATTGCTCGTGATTAGCTGGAGAGCGATTTTCGTCGCGTTGGCGCTCTACGGCATCCTATTGATCGCCTGGTATGGCCTTGCGATCCCGGAAACGCGCGTAGGCCCGCGGCAGCCTATTTCGTTCACGTCGACGTTTCGCCAGTGCTACGAAGTGCTCAACCGCCAAATAGACGAGAGGCGTATCCCGGCGCGCTACGCGTTCGCTATGGCGCTCGGCGCGGCTGTATTGATGGTATTTCTCGCCAATGCCTCATACGTCTATATCGAGTACTTCGGGTTCTCGGCTAGCCTGTTTCCGTATTTCTTCGGCGCGAGCGCGCTGGCGTTGATGATCGCCAACCTCACGAGCATGAAGCTGCTGCGGCGTATCGACCCACGGCGCTTGTTCAGAACCGGTTGCGCCGTGCAATGGCTTGCGATCGCGACGCTGTACGTGCTGACTCTGCTCGATCGCATGACCATTATCGTCTTCATGCCGCTGATCATGCTCGGTATCGGCAGTATCGGCATCATCAATCCGGCGGGTAACGCCGTCTATATGGGCTACTTCAAGCGCTTGAGCGGCAGTGCAGCGTCCGTGTTCACGACGGCGCTGTTCGTCCTCGGATCCGGCCTGGGCGCACTGACGAGCGTGTTTTTCGACGGCAGTCTCGTGCCGATGACGACGTTGATGTTCGCTGCGGCAACGGTCAGCAACGTGCTAGCGCGCCAAGCGGCACGCGCGCCGCTGCCGGAACGAGACTAGAAAATGCCGTAGTCGATGATGTCGTCGAAATAACCGGTGACCGTCAGCGTCACGGTAACCGGGTGCTCGTTCAAGTTCACCCAATACCAGCCGTGCTCGCCGCCGAACGGTGCGACCAGTGAGCCGTTGGCGCTTGCAGCGCCCTCTTGGTGTTCCTCGTAGCGAACCCAAAATTCGGCACTGACCTCGGGATCGTGCCCGTGGAAGTCGGAATAGAGGATTCCGCGATCGACCGACCAGCTGTAGACAATGACCTTGCCTTCGCGAAGCACGGTCTTGATCTCTGTCTCCTGCTCAGCGGGAATCGACACGGTCATCGTGCGCGTCTGTGGCGGCGCCATCTCACTTTGATGAATTTCGGGGTTCGGCAGCGGCACGGGCTGTCCGTAGTCCGGGATCTCGACCGTGCGAACGTCCTCGTTGCCACCGAGGACATCGGCGATCTCGAGCGTCCGATTGCCCGCCGTCGACATCGCGGTCAAGCCCAGAGCGCCACCCATGCCCGTGGGGTCGACACCATACTCGGCGGGCAAGATCGCGATCACGAGCAACACGAGCGCGATCGCCGCAGCGCCGGCACTCGCGAGCCATAATTGTTTGCCGGGAGCCGCCTGCGGCGCTCCGCTATCGTCCTGATTCGCCATCGTGCGATTGTATCCTCGTCATTCGCTTGCGGCTGGCTGCCGCGGTGTCTGTCAGTCCGTGCCACCGTCGACCGGGAACTGCATCGCACGCCAGCGTAACATGCCGCCGGCCAAGTTCGCGGCCTGCTCGATACCAGCCGCTTTCAAGATTTGCAGTCCGCGCGCTGAGCGCCCGCCCGCTCGGCAGACCGTGACGACCGGCTTGCCATCGCCGAGGTCCGGTGCGCGTGCCTCCAGATCGCACAGCGGCACGTTGATCGAGCCGGGAATGTGGCCGAGCGGGCCATCGAACTCGTCGGTCTCGCGCACGTCGACGATCGTGACGTCGTTGGCGTGCTCCTCGACCCAATCCGGTTGAATCTCCCAGATACCGGCGAACGTGTAGTTCAGCGGCGCCCAATCGGGCTCGTCAGCCAGCGCCTCCGCCGACTCGGGCCGCCCGCAGCGCATATTGGCCGGCACGGCGACGTCCATCTGCTTCGGATGAGCGAGACCGAGATTGTCCATATAGCCCTTGAAGTCCGATTCGCTGAGCTCGCCGCCAAGTCGCGGATTGAACGCGCGCTCCTCCGCCACGCTCGTGACGGTAAGGCCGCGGTAGTCATGCCCCGGATAAAGCAGACACGTTGCCGGCAGCGAGAATATCTGCGAATGAACCGATCGGTAAGCCGTCGCGGCATCGCCTTCTTGGAAGTCCGTGCGCCCCGCACCGCGTATCAGCAAGCAATCGCCGGTAAACGCCATCGACTCATCGTCGAGCACAAAGGTCATGCAACCATTCGTATGGCCTGGTGTCGAGCGCACGCTCAAATACCGCGTCCCGAACTCGATGCGGTCGCCGTGCTCGAGCAGGCGATCGGCACAGGTCGCACCGCTGGCCTTAGCGACCAGAATCTCGCTATCCATGCGCTGCTTTGCGAGCCACGCGCCGGTGACGTGATCGGCATGAACGTGCGTCTCGAGCGTATACAGCAACGACAGGTCGAGCTCCTCGATCAACGCCGCGTCGCGGCGTGCCTGCTCGAAGACCGGATCGATCAGCACGGCTGCTCGAGTCGATGCGCATCCGAGCAGGTACGTGTACGTGCTCGAACGACTGTCAATGAGTTGGCGAAAGATCAACACGTTATTGATTCCGCTTACATTTGAGGCGAACTCAGTCTAGCGGCTAGCCGTAGCGTTCACCATAGTCATTCGCCGCAAGGGACGCGCTAACTTGTCGTTGATGACAGACCGTCGGCCGGCAGCTTCGCTACAACGCGACACCCCGTAGGGCTCGGTCGCGGAGACGTCCAAAGTCCGTCCGTCAGGGCACGGCGGTCGGTGTAAACCGTTTGTTCTCCTCGGGAGAGTGTGAGAGCCTGCCGCTCGATGCGCGACGTGGGATCGCAATGAATCGAGCCGAATTTTTAAGACTTGCCGCCGCGGCGGCGGCAACGGCGGCGATGCGTTGCGGGCACGCGCAACCGAGCGAGGCACGCACGATGCAGCAGCGGATCATTCCATCGACGGGTGAGCGACTACCGGTCGTCGGCTGCGGTACTTGGCTCGGATTCAACGAGCCCGCAAACCGGCGCGATGAGCTACAGGACGTATTACGCGAGCTATTCGACGCGGGCGGAGCGGTCGTCGACTCGTCCCCGGAATATGGACTTGCCGAGGACGCCGTGGGCGATTTGCTGACCCGTTCGGCTGAGCGTTCACGGGCATTCATCGCGACCAAGGTCTGGAGTCGCGGCCGCGACAGCGGTATCCGGCAGATGAATGCATCGTTTCAGAAGCTGCGCACCGAGACGATCGATTTGATGCAGGTGCACAATTTGATCGACTGGCGCACGCATCTGCCAACGCTACGCGCGTGGAAGGACGATGGACGCTATCGCTATATCGGTGTCACGCACTACACGTCGGGCCGGCACGACGACCTCGAGGCGATCATCCGCAGCGAGCCAATCGATTTCGTGCAGTTCAATTACGCGGTCAACGATCGCAATGCTGAGCGGCGGTTACTACCGCTCGCAGCGGATAGCGGCGTGGCCACCCTGATCAACGTGCCTTTCGGCGGTGGCGGCTTGCTGCGGCGACTGTCTCGGCGTGAGTTGCCGCCCTGGACAGCCGAGATAGGCTGCACGAGCTGGGCGCAGGTACTACTGAAGTTCGTGCTCGCGCACCCGGCTGTGACCTGCGTGATTCCTGGCACGAGCAATCCGGCGCACATGCGCGACAATGCGCTGGCCGGCGCCGGACCGCCGCTAACCGCCACGGAGGCGAACCGCATCGTTGCCGAGATCGGCTAGAACGGCGACTCGGAACCGCGCGACGACGGTCAGCGATCGACGGGTTGACAGTCGTAGCGGAGGATCGTCTCGCCGAGCGCGAGCCAGTAACCGCGCATGACAGCGGGTTCCGTGAACACCGTCGAATCAATGACCGTGAACTCCCAGTCGATCCGAGACTGATCGTCACTGAGCGTAAACCGCTCGACGATCTCGACGTTCGAGCTCTGTGGTGTGCCTCTGTTATCGAACCACGGCCAATCGATGCGCGACGTCTCGACGACAAGCGTGCCGCTCTCCCACCGCCCAACCGAATAACCCAACCGGGACGTGCCCGCTTCGGCCGGTGGATTGTCGACGTTCATGCGAATCACGCGCTCGATGTCGTAGAGCTCCGTGCGCAACGCGATCGTGTCGCCGCGGTCGACGAACTCGAACGGGTGCGGATTTAACATGATCCGCGGCATACCTTCCGACTCACATCGCAGTGCGGGATTGTCCAGCGGATTCCAAGATTCGCGCGCCGCGCGCGCGGCTGCGGTGAACGGCAACGTTCGAAGCTGTCCTTGAATGACGGCCCGATCGGCGGCCGGCATGCTCCAAACGCGGAAGATACCTTTGTTCTCCGTCGCTGCATCGACGACGCGGTCGACGTATCCCTCGGGCGCCGTGCGTCGCTCCAACGACAATCGCTCGCCGTCGGGAAACACGATGCCCGTCATCAGCATCCGCTGCGGCTCGAGCGGCGACGTGCGACCGGAGATACCGAGCGCCATGCCGGTCTCGAACCGATCTCGGTTAATGCCGAAGCGCTGCAGGTTGTAAACCGAGTTGCTCTCGACGGTCCAAACCTCAGTCGCCCCATTGGACGCGGTGACGCGCACGGCTAGCCCAACGTGCGGGTTGCGCCAGCTTAAGCCCACGAGCTCTCCCGTGATCGTCTCTGCCTCGTCGCCGAAGTAGGCTCGCGAGTGATGTGCGATGGCCGTTGTCGACAACAGCGCGGCACAAGCGCACGACAGGAGGGAGTTGCGAGTCACTGCGCGCTAGTCGTATCGAGGAAACGCCGCGTCGCCTCGGGGTCGCAGTCAAACGGCTGAATCGTCATGTTCGGCGCATACAGCAACTCGCGACGGTGCACGAGCGACTGGGCGATGAACTCCGGGTCCTCGAGCACGAACTCGACCTCAACGCGCCGCCCGTCATCGATCAGGCGATAGCGCTCGACGACGTGCTTCTGCGCACCCGACGGCACGCCGATCTGATACGGCGAGCGGTGATCGGCGAAGTTACGCGTATCGACGACGAGCACATCGCCCTCCCAGCGACCTATCGAGTGACCGCTGAGGGTACGTTGGCTAGCATCCGAATGCTGGCGGCCGTCCATGTAGACCGTGCGCACCTCGTCCCAAAACTCCGACTGAATCGTGACCGTCTCGTCGTCGTTGAACTCGATGCGTATCGGATAGAGCTGGCTCGAGACGATCATCGCAGGCGTCGGCCGGCCGATGCACTGCGATTCCGGATTCTCCGGCGACAGAGGATCGTAGGCGGCCATCGCGGCCGCGCCGGCGGGCGTCAGTTGTAACTCGGCCGTAAAGTAGCCATCGAAGCCGCCGACGTATTGACGGATCTTCGAGCGATCGGCGAGCCAGACGCCTTCGAGCGACACGGCCTGCGCCGTGCCATCCGGCAGCGGCACGATCGTCTCGCTCGAGCCCGGCGTCGTCGTCGTCTCGCTCGCCGACGCAGCGTCGGTGTCGCGTCGCAGTGACTCGAGGATACCGTAGGGTTGACCGGTCACCGACGGGTGCGCGTTGGCGACGACGTGGTCGCCCGGGTGCAAATAATCGCGATCCCAGCCGAGCCGGCCGGTCGTGATCGTCGAGCCGAGCTGTATCGACCATTCGACGAGCTCGCCATCCTCGTTCGGTGCCTCGACCATGAAATAGACGTGCGGATTGCGCCAGTGAAACTCCGTGATCGTGCCGTCGAGCGTGACCGTCGACTCCATGTCGATACCGGCATCGCTGTGGTGTGCGAGCGCCGCTTGCCCTATTGCCAAACACGCGGTCGTCGTCAATGTCAGCGCTCTCATGTCATTCCCCCTGTGGCACGCACTTCAACCGATTCTAGCCGATACCTACGGTATAGCGGTCACACTCAGCGAGCGAACAGATAGACGGCGCCGGCCTGCGGCGCGGAGTTGTCGGCCGTATCGCCGCCCAAGCCCCGGCCTGCGCCGGACTCGTTGTGCGCGCCGACCGCGAGCAAGCGCCCATCGGCGCTCAACGCGAGCGCGCTGCCGAATTCGTCGCCGATATCTGCGTTCGACGCCTTGATGTACGCACGCTGCCGCCATTCGGCGTTCTCGCGCGTGTAGAGATAGACGGCACCAGACTCGACGGCCTCGCCGAGCCCCTCGCGCCACGGGTCGAGGTTCGGCACGATCATCAGCGGATAAGGCTCGGGACCAAAAACCCCGCGCGCGCCCTCGTCCTCTAGATACGCCGGCACGGCCAATGTGTTGCCGTCGCCGCTCAATGCGATCTTGACGCCGTAGGAGTTGTAGGGCCGCGGATTGGAAGCTTTGACGAACGCTTCTTCGGCCCAGGTATCGCCGTCGCGGACGAACACGTACGCTGCGCCGACCCAAACGTTGCCGCCGACCTCGGGCATCGAATCGTCGTCGCAGCCGGTCGGGTTGACGCCGGGTGTCAGACAGTCCTCGTCGCCGAGTCCGCTCGCGATCGTATTGCCGTCGTCGCTGATCGCGACGGAGTACCCGAGTTGATCGGTCGCCTCGATGCGCGAGCCCTTCAAATAGGTCGTCTGCGCCCATGTGCCGCCGTCGCGCTCGAACACGAATAGCGCACCGGCCGCGCGCGCACTGTTGTCGCTCTCGTCGCCGTTGACCGTGCGCGCGCCGCCGTCCTCGTCGTAGCTGCTCGCGACGAGCGTGTCGCCATCGGCGCTGAGCCCGATCGCAAAGCCGAACAAGTCGCCCTGCTCGGAGTTCGAGGCCTTCAGATATGCCTGCTGGCGCCAGCCGCCCCGCTCGTTGACAAATACGTACACGGCGCCGGTCGAGATGACCGAGTCGTCGTCTTGCTCGCCGTTGATGCCGCGCGCGCCACTGTCCTCGGCAATCGCGCCGGTCGCGAGCGTGCGCCCGTCGGCACTCAGCGCGAGCGAGTAGCCGAACTGATCACCGTCGCCGAAGTCGTCGCCAGTACCGGCGTTGCCAGGATTCGACGCCTTTATGTAGGCCTGCTGCGACCAGTTGCTACCGGCGCGCTCAAACACGTAGACGGCGCCGGCTTGCGGCACCGAATCGTCACTGACATCGCCGTTGATGCCGCCGTCGCCGCCCGACTCGAAGTGCGCGGCAACGGCGAGTACGCTGCCGTCGGCGCTCAATGCGACCGACGAGCCGAAATGGTCAAGCAGGCCAGGATTCGTTGCCTTGACGTAGGTTTGTTGGCGCCATGGCGCCCCGCCGTTCGCGCGCACGAACACGTAGACGGCACCCGAGCCAAACATCGCGTTATCGTCCTGATCGCCGTTGATGCCGATTGCACCGCTGCTCTCGTGCGGCGCGCCTATCGCCATCGTTAATCCATCCCGACTAATTGCAATCGAGTTGCCGGTGTGGCTCGGGCTCGCACCGCCGCATGCGAAGTGGTCGTAAGCCTCGGCGTTCGACGCCTTGACGTAGCCGACCTCGCGCAGATCGAACGTCGGATCGTTGAGAGGCACGTACGAAATCTGCGCTACCGCTGGACATGCGGCAAGCGCGGCAAGCGCTACGCCGGCTCGCACGGCCACGCTAGACATCCGCAGCACCCGGCAGTGCCCCTGATGCGTCGGCCTGCCCTGTTCGAATATGCAAATCGCGCTGCGGATAAGGAATCTCGATACCGTGCTCATGAAACTTGTCCCAGACCTTGAGCAAGACCTCGCTGCGGACATTGCGCACGCCGTGTTGCGCGTCTTGGATCCAGAAACGCAGCTCGAGATCGACGGCGCTGTCACCGAAGCCGATCAGCAAGCACTTAGGTTCCGGGTTGCTGAGCACGCGCTCGGTCTCGGTGGCCGCGTCGATACAGAGCTTGATTGCCAAACGAATATCGGAATCATAGTGCACGCCGATCGGTATTTTCAGACGCGTTCGGCTGTTCGAATGCGTCCAATTCTCGACCGTCTGCGTGATCATCAGCTCGTTCGGAATCAAATGCTCGATGCCGTCGCGCGTGACGATCGAAACGTAGCGCCCGCCGAGCCCAGAGACCCAGCCGTACGTGTCGCCCACTGCAATGACGTCGCCTGGCTTGATCGACTTGTCGATCAGCAGGATCACGCCGCTGATCAAGTTGCTGATGACCTTCTGCAGACCGAAGCCGATACCGAGGCCGACGGCGCCGCCCAAGACCGCAAGCGCCGTCAGATCGATGCCGACGCTGCGGATCGCGATGATCACGGCCAGAGAAATCAGCACGATCTTCAACGACTTGCTGAACAGCACCTGCACGGACGGCGATAGATTGCGGCTCGTGCGAATGCGCGACTCGAGCAAGCCCGCGACGTAGAGCGCCACCGATAACAGAATCGCGAGCGCAAGCGTCGACTTGACGACTGTATATAAGGAGATGCGCAACGAACCGAACGTCACGGCCGCCGAATCGAGTATCGCGATCGTCGGCTCGAGCAGATTCAAAATATTCAGCGCGGCGATCGACCACGCGGTCCACGCAATCACGCGCGACCACAGCGGATCGCGTGCGAGCCGCGAGACGAGGCTGATGACGGCCCACGCCGTCACGAGCGTCGCGACGAGCTCGAGGAAGTAGCTCGGCCACGTCATCGTTTGTGCGGCTAACGTCGTGAACCACTGCAGCACGAGCCAAATCAACGGCAACAGCAAATCGTGCAGGACACGCAGGCCTCGCGCGAATACCGGCTTTGGCTCAATTTGCTCGAGCCGCGGGCGCAGCTTCTTGGCAATAATGATAGCGACGGCCAGCACAATGACCGAGACGGCCAGCTGTATCGCGGTCGCGGGGACGAATACATTGGCCAATAGCCAGACCCACGCTTGCTCGGCGAGTGCGGTCAGCTGCTCGGCATTGAAAAATTCGTTCATGACGGCTCGTGCTGAATGCTGACGACGAATCCTAGCCTGCATCCTAACAGCCGGACGCGGCGAGCGTTATCGCAGCCAGATTACAATCGCCGCATGAAATGCGAGACTCGGTAATGGCCGCAGCATTCAACCCGATACGCACGCTGAGGGGCATCGGGCCCGGCGCACTCGTGACAGCAGCGTTCATCGGCCCAGGGACCGTCACGGTCTGCACGCTCGCAGGTGCGGACTACGGCTACACGCTGATCTGGGCGCTCGGCTTCGCGACGATCGCGACGATCGCGTTTCAGGAGATGTCGGGCCGGCTCGGCCTCGTGTCGCAGCGCGGCGTCGGCGAAGCACTGCGCAGCACGCTGTCCGACACGATCTGGCGATGGCCCGTGTTTGCGCTCGTTCTCATTGCGATCTACGGCGGCAACGCGGCGTATGAAGCCGGCAATCTATCCGGCGCCGCGTTGGGCGGGCAAGCCGTGCTCGGTGAGTCGCTGCCGTTCAACGTCGTCGTGCTCGCAATCGCGACAGTCGCTGCCTTCGCGCTGTGGCGCGGCAGCTACCGGCAGCTCGAGCGCCTGTTGATCGCGCTCGTGTTGTCGATGGCAACCGCATTCGTCGGCACATTCGTCGTCAGCGGCGCACAATGGCTCGCGTTACTCGAGGGCTTGCTCGTGCCGCGGGTTCCGTCAGGCAGCCTAATCACGGTGCTTGCACTGATCGGCACGACCGTCGTGCCTTACAACCTGTTCTTGCATGCCGCAGCCGCGAAAGCGCGCTGGTCGGGACCGGAGGATTTACGGACATTGCGACAGGACACGGTCGTATCGATCGGCCTCGGCGGGCTCGTCAGCATGCTGATCGTCTCGACGGCGGCAGCGGGCTTATTCGCCCGGGGCTTAAGCGCCGACAACGCCGCCGACATGGCCGTGCAGCTCGAGCCGCTGTTCGGTCCAGTCGCAAAGTATCTGCTTGGCGCAGGCTTGCTGGCGGCGGGAATCAGTAGCGCGATCACGGCACCGCTCGCAACAGCGTACGCAGTCACCGAGATCGTCTCGGCCAGAACCAACGAAAAGGACTTCGTGTTTCGGGCCGTCGCGTTGAGCGTGCTCGCGATCGGCAGCATATTTGCGATGAGCGGTGTGCAGCCGATTCGCATCATCGTCATCGCTCAGTTCGCAAACGGCTTGTTGCTACCGATTATCGCCGGCTTCTTACTGTATGCGATGAATAGTCGTGGACTTCTAGGCGCGCATCGCAACGGCCTGCTCGCGAACACGGTCGGCGGCATCGTTTTCGTCATCGCAACCGGCCTAGGCCTTCGGCTGCTGTTACTCGCATTCTAATCCGCGAGCGTCGGCAGCGACTGCTCTATACTCTGCCGAAACGAGACAAGGGGGCCAGACGATGATCAACCGACGTCAGCTAATCGGCGCCGCTCTGGGCACAGCGCTTCTCGGCCGGGGTTCCGTTACGCAAGCGCAATCGATCGACTTGCTGATTCGCGGCGGTCGCATCGTCGATCCTTCGATCGGCCTCGATGCCGTGCGCGACATTGCCATCGCCGGCGGTCGAATCGTCGATGTCGCACCGCGAATTAACGGTCGCGCTGCCGAGACCGTCGATGCGAGCGGCAAGATCGTCTCACCAGGGCTCATCGATATTCACACGCACGCGGGCCGCGACGCCGAAGGCCCGGCGCTAGCCCTGCGCGATGGCGTGACGGGGCTCGTCGATGCCGGGTCGGCGGGCGCCGACAATATCGCACCGCTCGCGTCGGTGTTGCGCGCCGCACCCCAGGCTTGCTGTGCCCTGCTCAACATCGCGCGCACCGGCGTGATCTCAGGCGGTGGCGAGCTGCTCGAGCTGGAGAATGCGAACGTCGCACTCGCGCGCGAGGCGATCGCAGCACACCGCGGCATCGTTGCCGGCATCAAAGCGCGACTCTCCGAGACGGTTGCCCGTGATCGCGACCTCGAGGCGCTGCGGCGCGCTCAGGAAGCGGCCGAGCCGTTCGGCCTACCCGTCATGATCCATATCGGCCAGTCGTACTCGGCGATGCGCGCGATACTGCCGCTGTTGAAACGCGGCGACATCGTCACGCACATGTATGCGCCCGCGCCGAACGGCGTGCTCGACGAAAACGGCCGGCTGTTTCCAGACGTGCTGGCGGCGCGACGCCGTGGCGTCGTATTCGACTTCGGCAACGGCCGGAACTTCCACTTCGACTGGGATATGCTCGAGCGCGCAACCGATCAGGGCTTTTATCCCGACACGATCTCGACGGACTGGAACGTGCTGTCGAGCACAACGGGTGTCGTCGACTTCCCGAATGTACTATCGAAGCTACTGATGTTCGGTATGCCGCTCGCCGACGTCATCGCTAGCGCGACGGTCAATCCAGCACGGCTGTTTCCGCAGTTCGAGGACCGCGGCACATTGAACATCGGCGCGCCGGCCGACATCGCGATCATGGAGCTGCGCGAAGGCGAGTTCGAGTTCGTCGACAACTACGACAATCGGCGCACCGGCAGCCAGCGCCTGTTCCCGTTCGCGACCGTGCTCGGCGGTCGATGGATCGCTCGCGATGCGTAGTGGCAGTAGTCGGCGACCGCTCGAGTACCGACTGCGCCCTATTCTCGAAAGCCCCCCCGAAACGCAACCGCCGCCCTTACGGGCGGCGGTGCTGAGAAAAATGCTGAGCGGTTTTCAGCTCATCGGCGCGAAGTGTGCTTGCCGGGTGCGCCACGACGTCTGGAACGCTCGTCACTGTCGGACGACGTTTCCTCGAATCTCGCCAAATCGGCTACTTCGTCCGCGGCAACGATCT
>JAHEEN010000265.1 GCA_024640685.1 Rhodospirillaceae bacterium | reverse complement strand
AGCGCCGGCACGCCGTGAGTCACGCCTCGTCTTACGGCATAGGCCGTGGTTGCGCTGACGCCGTAGGTCACGGCATCGATGTCCGGCAGATTCGCGGCCACGAGCAGCGTCGCCATGCCGAAACGCGTTTTCTTGGCAAGCCCGGTCGCGCCTAGCGATGCGCCAACGAGTGTGTGGCAGACCGGATCCATTGCCGCTAACGAAGCATTTCGCGCACCGAGTCGACGCGCTTACGGTTCGCGTTGAGGTCGCCCTGGCCGACGCGCGACGCCGAACGAACGGCGATTTCGCCGTCAGTGGGGCGGTAGTGGAACTCGATGTCATCGACGAAGCCGAACAGCCGGCTAGTGACTGTAAAGTGCGCATAGTGTTCGGTGGACGACATGAGTCGTGCACCTGGCAACGCCGCAACGGCTTCGACTAGCCGTGCCCACTTCGCGCCCGAGGCGTCGGTGATGGCAGCAATATAGTGATCGTCACTCGGGCCCACGTCACTCGACACGCAGTTCGGCGTCGATGGGCAATCGCGCAGGCGACCGTCAACAATGCCGACCGTCACGTCCATGCCCCGGCTCTGCGTGCCCAGCACGGCGAGGTAAACAATTGCCGCGATGACCAGCACCGCGACAATAGACAGCAACCCGAGCGCCATCTTCGTCAGCACGACACCCGAAGCGGGCTCTCGAAGCGCAGCCGTTGCGCGCGATACCAAGCCGGCAGCGAACCGCCGCCATGGTCACCATGCATCAGAAGTTCCACGTCGGCAGATTGCTGTAGCGCTCGGCGTACTCGAGCATCTGCGCCATGAAGTTATCCGGATACTCGACATGCACATCGACGATCTCGCCGTTCTCCTCGACCGGCACGAGCCGCGGATTGATGAATCCGGAGTACGGCGGTATGTCGAGCGCTGCGTACCGCTCCTTGACCTCGGCATGAAGCTCCGGATCGATCTTGACGGCGTGCGTTTCGATCAAGTCGCGAATCGCCTCGAAATCGCCTTCGGACTTTATCCTTTGCAGCTCGCGGAGCTGTTGACCGAAGATTTGTCGTAGTCGCTGATAGTCGTTGACGACGTAGTAGTTCTTGCTATCACGGACACGGTGCTCGATGACATTGTCTTCAAGTCCAAGCTCGTACGCCCACGTCGCGACGAGCTTGCGATTGCGCATGTGCGCCTCCTCGACGTCGGCGCCGAGCTCGATACGGTTTAGCTGCTGCATGATGCCGTTGCGAATGTAATGATCGTACTCGGTGTAGCCGGCTTCGACGGACGGCAACAACCCGAGCTCGACGAGCTTGGGATCGAGCATGTAGTAGAGACCGAATAGGTCCGCGCGGGCCTCCTCGAGCGGCGACATGTAGACACCGAGTGTCTCGTTCGGCGTGCCGACGCCCGGCGCGATCTGGCCCGACGCATGGCCGAGCACTTCGTGCATGTCGACGGCCAATATCGATACGATCGGGTCGAACTGGTCGGAGCGCTCGATCTCCGCCTCGTCCCATGCGAACTCCCGCGTGGCGCCACCGGCCACCATATCGTAAGCCGCGACGATGTTCGCGAGCGTCACCGATTTCGAGCCGTGCGTGCTGCGAATCCAATCGGTGTTCGGCAAGTTAATGCCGATCGGCGTCGCTGGCGATACGTCTCCGGCCTCGCCGACGACGTTGATCGCGCGCGCCGTGATGCCGACGACATCGGACTTCTTGTACTCGTCCGGAATCGGCGCATTGTCCTCGAACCACTGCGCCTCACGCGCGAGCGACTGGATGCGCTCGGTCGCGATAGGATCGACGAACTGGACGACGGATTCGAACGAACCGCGATAGCCGATCGGGTCGTTATAAACCTCGACGAAACCGTTGATGACGTCGACGATCGAATCCGTGTCGTTGACCCACGCGACGTTATACGCGTCCCAGTCCTCGAGATCGCCGGAGCGGAAATAGGCGACGAGCTTCTCGAGTGCGTCGCGTTGCGCGTCGTTCTCGGCGACACCGACGGCACGCTCGAGCCAGAGGACAATCTCCTCGATTGCTTCCGTGTAGAGACCACCGACGTGCCAGACTTGCTCGACGACCTCGCCATCGACTTTCGCGAGCCGTGAGTTCAAGCCGTACCAGACCGGTGTATCGTCGTTCGGATCGCGGATCGCGTCGTAGTACGCCTCGACCTCGTCGTGCGTGACGCCGAGATAGAAATTCACGGCGGAACTGACGACCGGGTCCTGCCCTGGCGTACGGTCGACCATGCGCGCATCGACGGTGGGATCGAACATCACGGGGCGAAGCTCGTCCAATAGCGCTTCGACCGTTTGGCCCGGGCGCGTCGGGAACTCGCCAGGCGTGGCCGCGACGATCGCGGCAAAGTCTTCGAAGCCGAAGCCCGGCTCGAATTTGTCGTTGCTGTAATGGTGATGAATGCCGTTCGCGAACCAGACGCGTTTCGTGTACTCGAGCAGCGCCTGAAATACCTCGCTGTCGCGATCGCCCGGATAGAATTTGACGATCTCCTCGAGCGTGCGGCGGATCGCGAGGTTATAGCGGTAGCGCTGGTCGTAGATGATGTCGCGGCCGACGAGCCCGGCCTCGTAGAGGTAGTAGAGCAGTGTTTTCTGCTGCAGCGGCAGCTGCTCGAAGCCCGGCACGCGGTAGCGCAAGATCCGCAGATCGGCAAAGCGCTCGGACTCGACATCGAAATCCGTATCCGGGGCGCCGCTCACCGACGCCTCAGTCGATTGGTCGGTCGACGGGGGGGCATCGGCAACGGTCGCGGGCGTCGACACGGGATCGTTTCCACAGGCGGCAACGAGGACCGCCATTAGGCACAGGACGGAGAATCGGACTTTCAGGGCGCACTCATTATTCATGTTGCTCATCCAGTGTTGCGCTAGCTGGGCCTCTTAAAGAACAGGAGTCTACACGGCATAGCGGGACGCATTCGAGGGCGATTCAGCGCCGAAATGCATTCGGGCGATGCATCGCCGCAGCATGAGACGCGTCAGCCGAGCAAGAGCTCGTAGAGCTCGGCATCGCGATAGCGGCCAAACTTGTAGCCCGCCTCACGCATGACGCCGACGGAACGGAAGCCCGCGCCGAGATGCAGCCGGCGGCTCGCCTCGTTCGTCGCGTCGCTTCGGCCGATCAGCGAATGATAGCCATGCTGGCGAGCCGCATCGATCAGCGCCGCGAGCAGCGCGCGGCCGACACCGTGATGGCGACGGTCGTGATCGACATAGATTGAAAGCTCGACCGTGCGCGCGTAAGCCGCATGGTGCGCCCATGGAGACAGGCTCGCCCATCCGGCAATCGTGCCGTCGTCGGCCTCGGCGACGACCAGCGGATAGCCCGGCTCGGAGTGCGCCTCGAACCACGCATCTCGCGCAGCCCCTTCGATCGGCTCGATATCCCATGCCATGACATCGTTGACGATCTCGTGATTGAAGATCGCGAGAATGTCGTCGAGGTCTCGAGCAGTCGCGTTACGAATCGTCGCGCTTATCGAGCCCATGCCTGCTCGATCCAAGGGATCGCAGCCGTCACGTACGGTCGATACGCCGGCACCGAGTAGTGCGATATTCCATCGAGGACGACGAACTCGAACGGCGCGCCCCGACTTTGCAGCTGTTCGACCGTGCTACGCGTCGACTCGATCGGCACGACGTCATCGGCCGTGCTGTGAATGACGTAAGTCGGCGTCGTCCAGTCAATGTCAGCAGAGTCGTCCTGCGGGCGCCCGGCCATGATCAGCGCCGCCCGAAACCGCTCCGGATGGCGCGGCGCGAGGTACCACGTGCCACCGCCACCCATGCTGTAGCCGGTCAACAACGTTCTGTCGGAGTCGATGTTGTACTGCGCCTCAATGTAGTCGACCAATTCTAGAATGTGCTGCTCGGCTGTCGGATTCGTCCACCGCCCGGCCGCGCTATCGGGCGCGACGACGATTGCACCGAGCTCGCGAAGCGCCGGCTCGACGACCGACGCAAGAAGCCCCCGGCCAAAAAACGGCGTCACGGTGCCGCCGTAGTGCAGCGATACGATCAGCGGCACCGGCGCCTGCCCCGTGTAACCGTTCGGAATCGACAGCGTGTAGCGACG
>JAHEEN010000264.1 GCA_024640685.1 Rhodospirillaceae bacterium | reverse complement strand
CCGACCGCGCGCGGCATTGACCTCCTCGACGGGATAGGAGGTCACCGTGGACAGAATTTGCTCGACGCCCTTCGCATTCGCCGCGCGGCCGACGGCGGGCTCGCCGTCCGGATGAAACGCCTGTTGGCTGCCGACCGGCGCGATCATGATCGGCAGCGGATACTGCTCGCCGAAAAGCTCGATCGACGTATCGACCTCGCTGACATCGACGAGCCGGCGCATCCGTAGCTGGAACTTATCGAAACCGACACGATTCGCGCGCAGCGTTCCGCCGCTATCGGTACCCAGCGCCATGTACGTGTAGTGGCCGGGCATCAAAACTTGCTTGGCGACCTCGTGGAAATCGAAGACGTTAATCGCTTCGCTGGCCTTGGCTACGGCCTCGGGCGCATAGGGATCCATTCGCCCCTGTCCGAGCACATGCGTGGCACCTAGAAATGCCGGGCTCGACGCCAGATAGCTTAGAAAGGCTCGCCTGGATGTCAGCTTGTTGTTGTCGGCCATGTTCTTCTCCCCCGGTTGCGATACGTGAGTCTCGCAGATGTGCCCGCTCAGAACCTACCAGCTCTCCTTTGACGGCCGTACGTCGACCTCGAAGGACCACGCTGATCGTGGCTGCGTCGTCAGATAGTACGCAGTCTCGGCAATATCTCTAGGGTCCAGCTGCTCGCCACGCTCGGCTTCGCTCGATTCCGCGGCGGCGATCGATCCGTCGATGATCAGCAGCGACACATGAATCCCTAACGGACCCAGATGCTTCGCCATCGACTGGGCCAGGCTTCTCTGCGCGGCCTTTGCCGCAGCGAAACCGGTGGTCTTGGGCCGGCCTCTAAGCGATGCCGTGGCTCCGACGAAGACGATGTTGCCCGAGCCCTTGTCTTTCATCGCAGGTATGACCTGCTGCGATGCGACGAGAGCGCCCAACGCGGTCACTCGCCAGCTCTGCTCGAACCCTTCGGGTGTGATCTCTTCGATGGTCTGCCAGCTACCGCTGCCGGCGTTGTAGATCAGAACGTCCGGGGCGCCCATGTCCGCTTCTACCCGAGAGAACGCCGCAGCGACCGACTCCGGATCGGACGCATCGCAGACATAGGCCCTCGCATCAGCAAGGCTGGCACCTAGCTCATCGCTATAGCTCGTGCTGCGCGAGAGCAACGCAACACGATAGCCGGCCTTGTCGAAGCGAGCCGCGAATGCCGCGCCGTTCTTCGGTCCGATGCCGATGATTGCGCAGATTGGTTTAGACATCGCTACGTCAGACGTCTCGATCGAGAGACAACAAGTTGATCATGTTGCCGCCGAGGATCATGCGTTTGTCCTCGTTCGTCAGGAATGACGCATTGAGAACGAGATCCATCGTATCGGGCCACCCGAATGGAATATCCGTGCCATAGACGACATTCTCGACACCCATCTCGGCGACGAGATGGCGCAGACCTTCGTCGGAAAACACCATCGTGTCGGCAAGGATGTTCCGCCGCAGATACTCGCGCGGCGGCAGCTCGTTTTGGCAGTCGGTCGCCCCGCCACTGAGACCCTGAAGATTCAAACGGCAGGCCACGTCCGTTCGCCCGAAGTACGAAGGCAAGTAGCCCGCACCGTGGGCACCGACGATTCTGAGCTCCGGAAACCTGTCGAACGTGCCGTCGAATATCAGGCGCGTCAGGAAGTAGGTTGTCTCTAGCGGATTACCGATCGTGTTGCCGAGATCGCCCGGCACGTCCATCCAACCTTGCTGCACGAGGTTCGACGAGCCATTGGGATGAATGAAGACCGGAACGCCGAGCTCAACGCAGCGCTCCCAAAACGGATCGAAGTTCGTGGCCGCAGGAACGTCACCGCTGACGTGACCGCCGACCGACGCGCCCTTGAACCCGAGCTCATTGACGGCGTACTCGAGCTGATCGGCCGCGAGATCCGGATGCTGCAAGGCAACCGACGAAAGCGCGACGAAGCGGCCGGGGAACATTGCACAGAACTCGGCCAAACCCTCGTCTTGGACGCGGATGATGCGCTCGGCGAGCCGCCGATCGGCCTCATACCACCAGTACTGATTGGCGCTCAACACAGCCGTGTCGATTCCCCACTCGTCGAGGACACCGACGCGATCGGGTGTCAGCAGTGCCGGGCCGCCGATGTTTCGCTCCAGCGGCGTGCCCCGAACGACGTCCTCGACCGCTTCGATAAACGCGTGGTTGTGAAAGTCGACGACCTTGACTCGGTAACCGTCGATAATGACCTCGCGGCGACCCTGGCCGAACACCGGCTTCGAAAGCATCAATCCGGCGGTGGCGCCGCAAACGGCGCCCAAGAAACTCCTACGACTGTGCATACACCTATCCTGTTGAAGCGAAAATGAGTTCTCGTTGCAGGTTACGAGAGATGACGGCTTGGAGATTAGCATACGGAGCGGCCGGCCTGCGTCCGGCGGCAGTTAGCCACATGCTACGCGTGGCTACTGCGCGCGACGCATCCGGTAGAGCTCCTCGAGGTTCGTGTTGGTATCCCCGCCTATCTATAGATCATCGACCCACTCTCTAAAGCTCGCCTGAAACAAATCTCGCCGTTGCCCCCAAGTACATATGCAACCCAACCAGCTCACGGACACCCGAGAGCGTATTCGTAATGGACTCCTGCAACTCGGTATCGAGCGTTCGTTCTTGCGCGAGGTAGTAGGCCGTCTGGTACTGCAGCATCAAGCCATGCAGTAAGTAAGCGTACTGCGCTGTCTCCTCGCGAAAGAGCACCGTCGGGTTCGTGATCCTGTCGAGAAAGACCTGCGTCGCTTGGGGGCTACTGCCGACCTGCGCGTACCACGACGAAATTGCCGCCGAGGACCCGTTTGCCGTCGCTTACCGCACGGCTTGCGCATTGTCGTCGACCTGAATGCCGACATAGATCAGAGAAACGACAATGGCAGTTGCACCGATGAGCTCGGCGTGCTGGCCAGCTCCGACAGTTTCAGTTTCATCGCGGCGTCGATGAGCGAGTAAATAGATAGATCGCCCCGGCATCGCGCAGTGAGCCTGCGCCATCGGCGTTCGGCGCCGTGACGGCGAGCTCGCGGCCGTCTCCCGTTAACGCCAGCCCCGAGCCGAAACTGTCGTACTCCGCAGCGTCGTCGGCTTTGACGTAAGCCTCTTGCCGCCAACCGCGAGAGTCGCGCGCAAACACGTAGACCGCGCCAGACTCGGGTGCCGGCGCCACCGGATCTGGCGGGTTGACGCCGCGTCCGCCACCGGTCTCCTGCGGCGCTGAGGCAACGAGCACGGTGCCATCGTCGCTAAGCGCGAGCCGGCTCCCGAAGATGTCGTTCGCGCCGATGTTCGACGATTTGATGTATGTGTCGAACGCCCACGTCGGGCCTTGCCGCCGATACACGTAGACGGCACCCGCCGACCCTTCAATCGCGCGTGTGCGCTCGTACGCCGGAATATCCGCCTGCCACTGTGCCGCGCCGACGCCCGGGTCGAGGCCGTCCTCGTCACACGCGCACACGGCCATCGTGCTGCCATCGCGGCTCAGCGCCAGGGCCGTGCCGAACGCACCCTGCATCGCGGTGTTCGATGCCTTGATAAATGCCGTCTGGGTCCAAGTCGTGCCGGTTCGCTCGAGCATATACACCGCGCCTGAGCCCCGCGCACGATTATCGGCCTGATCGCCGTCGACGAGCTCCGCCGAGCTGTCCTCGTCGAAACCGCAAACGCCGAGGGTGTCACCGTCGCCGCTGAGCGCGACGCAAAAACCGTACAGATCTCCAGCCTCGGCGTTCGACGCCTTCAAATAGGCCTGTTGCGACCACTCGCCGTTGCTGCGCGCGTAGACATAAACAGCGCCGGCATCGGCCGCGGAGTTGTCGCTATCGTCGCCGTTGATTGTCGTCGCCGCACCGTCCTCGCCGATCGCACCGACCGCGAGTGTCGCGCCATCGGCGCTCAATGCGACTGAAAAGCCATAGCGGTCCGCCTCGTTGGTATCCGAAGGCTTGAGATATGCCTGCTGCGACCACTCGCTGCCATCGCGTGCGAACACGTAGACCGCACCGGACTCGTAGGCGGCGTTATCGTTCTCATCGCCGTCGATGCCGGATGCGGCGCTGTCCTCGTAGTTGG
>JAHEEN010000263.1 GCA_024640685.1 Rhodospirillaceae bacterium | reverse complement strand
GCCCATCAGCATCTCGAGCACGTCGGTGTAGTGAATTCCGATTTGCAGCATGACACCACCGGGCATGCCCGCTGATTGATATCGCCATGAGCTCAAATCGATCTTGCCAAGCCGGTCGCGGCTGATGTTGCATTCGGCCTGTACGAGCTTGCCGAAACGGCCGCCGTCGATCTGTTCCTTGATCCAGCGAAACTGGCTTTCACGCCGCCGTTGGTAACCGACCGACAAGATAATACCGGCGTCGGCGCAGACCTCGGTGATCGCCTTGCCGTCAGCGACAGTATTCGCGATCGGCTTGTCGAGAAAGACGTGCTTACCGGCTTCGGCCGCTTGTCGCACCGTCTCCAGATGCACTGAGTTCGGCGTCGTATTGATGATCGCCTCGATAGACTCATCGGCAAGCATGTCCTCGTAACTCGCAACGGCCGCGCAACCGTACTTCTCGGCAAACGCGGCCCGCTTCTCCTCGGAGCGCGTGAAGCACGACACGATCTCGATCGACTCACCGCGGCCGATCGCATCGGCCAACACGTCCGACCACCACCCCATGCCGAGGCAGCCCACGCGCACTCGCGCCCCGCTCACGGCGCACCTCCGGCGGTTCGCCGCGAGCTAATGACAGACCAGACGACCGATATGGCCGCAAGCGAAAGGAACACCGCACTGAAAGGTGATGTGAAAAACACCGAGTAATCTCCTTGTGAGCCCGTGAGGGCGACGCGCATGTGCTCCTCGAGCTGACCGCCGAGCACGAGCGCCAGCAATAGCGGAACGACCGGCATGTCGAGCCAGCGCATCGCGAGACCCAACACACCGAAAAACAACATTACGTAGATATCGAAGACCGAGTTGCGCAGAGAGTATGCGCCGACGACACACAGAATCGCGATAGCCGGCATTAGGATCGTACGCGGCAACGCGATGAGCTTGATCAACAGACGCAACCCTGCGAGCGCAATGAGCAAATTGAAAATATTCGCCCAGAAAAAAGAAACGATCACTCCGTAGGCGAAATCGGGACGCTCGATAAATAGCAGCGGACCTGGCGCGAGCCCATGAACGAGCAATGCACCGACGAGGATCGCCGTGACCGGATCGCCGGGAATGCCGAGCGTCATCATAGGCACGAGCGCACCGCCCGTGACGGCATTGTTTGCAGACTCAGGCGCCGCTATACCTTCGATAGCACCGCTGCCGAACGGCTCCGGTGGATTCTTTGTCGCTTTCTGCGCGTAGTCGTAGCTCAAAAATGCAGCGATTGGGCCGCCGGCGCCGGGGAGTACACCGAGAAACGTGCCGACGACCGAGCCAATCGCGACAGGCACACGCATGCGTCGCAGATCCGACAGCTTTGGTAACACGCGGCCAAAACGCGCGGTCGTGCGGAGCACCCGCGTTCCGGTCTCGGTCGATGCAAGGTTGCCGATGAGCTGCGGAATTGCGAACAGGCCGATCAATGCCGTCAAAAAATTCACGCCGGACATCAGATCCGTGCTGCCGAACGTAAAACGCGCGGTGCCCATGACGGGATCTTGGCCGACCGTGACGATCGCCAACCCGATCGCCGCCGCCAACAAGCCCTTGATCCACGACTTGGCGGCAAACGAGCAGATCACCGTCAACCCGAGCAGGACGAGACTGAATAAATCCGGCGCGCGGAAACCGAGCGCGACATCCGCAAGGCGCGGTGCGATCAGCAGCAAGCACAAACAGCTGAAAAGCCCTCCGATGAACGAAGCGATCACGGCAACGCCAAGCGCGCGGCCCGCTTCACCGCGCTCGACGAGCGGGTGACCATCGACCGCAGTCGCCGCGGCCGACGGCGTGCCGGGAATATTCAGCATGATCGCCGCGAAGCTGCCGCCGAGCATGCCGCCAACGTAGAGGCCGAGCAGCAGCGCAATCGAGATACCGGGGTCGAGCACGAATGTCAGCGGCAGCACGATGATGATGCCCGTGGAGATCGTCATGCCCGGTATCATCCCGACGACGATGCCGAGAATGGAACCGATCGCCGTCGCGATCAGGCTCGACGGCGCCGTCGCCTGCGAGAACCCCGCCATCAAGAAATCACCCATCGCGCGCGCTCACCAGCCGATGCCGCTAGGCAAGAGAATCTGAAAGCCCGATCGAAAGATGACGAGCAAAGCAACGGGCACGGCGATGGACGTCAGCGTGACGACCGCGAGCCTGCGCTCACCGTAGACCCAAGTCAGGACGGCGAAAAAAGGCACGCTGGCAAACAAGAAACCGAGCGCTGGCATCACAATCAAGTACACGACGAATGCGCCGATTGCGATCCAGCCGCGCGTCGCGACGGCTCCTGGCAGCACAGCAGGCTCCACGGCGATTCCACGCAAGCTACGGACGAGTAACGCGATCGTCAGAATCCCGAGCGCCAACGTGATCAGCCCCGGGAAGAACGCGGGCCCCGGTGTATTCGGCAGACCGCGATCCGGTAGGCGCAGCGTCAGTAGACCGAATCCCGCCGTGAATCCGAGCAGCACGAGCGCTGCGATGAGATCGCGGCGGGCCATCGGTTAGCGGCTTGTAACAGCCACTAGCGCGTGCCGCTCGACAATAAGTTGGCGCTTTCGATGATGGCCCTAACTTTGGTGTCTTCGGTCTGCATCAACGCTTCGAACGCGGCAGCCGGCATCGGCGCAACGGTGAATCCGACCTCGCCTGCAAGCTTCATGAACGGCTCGGACTGCGCTGCCTGCGTCATCGCGTCTGCCAATGCGGTCTTCACTGCAGCCGGCGTACCGCTCGGGACCGACAAGCCACGAAAAAGGTCAAAATCGACGTCGTAACCAAGCTCTGTCGCCGTCGGTGCATCGGCGATTACGGCGTTGCGCTCAGGACTCAGAGTCGCGAGCACGCGAAACCGTCTTGCCTTGACGAGATTCAGCGCACCTGTCAGCGGCGCGACCATCGCATCGGCCTCGCCACTCAAAATCGTCGCGTTGCGCCGACGCGTGCCGGCCGGCAAGTGCACGGCCTCGCAACCCGCCGCGCTTGCGAGCGCGAGCGCACCCAGATGCGTTGCGCTGCCTGTGCCTGAGTTCGAAATGCGAAGCGTATTAGGCGCCGCAGCGCACTCGTCGAGCAGCGCGCCGAGATCGGCCCACCGTGCGTTGGCCGCTACGGCCACGACCATCGGCTGGAACTCGACGCGGCCGATGTGGTCCATCGCCTCATAGCCAAACTCCACGTTGCCGAGATTCGACATCGTCAACAGCGAGTTCGAGTTCCACGACACGGTATAACCGTCCGGTTCGGCGTTTTTGACATAGGTGTATGCGACGGCACCGCCGGCGCCGGGCCGATTGATCGGCACGACCGGCACACCCAGCGCACGACTCATCTGCTCGGCGAGCAACCGCCCCTCGATATCGGCGCCGCCGCCGGCATCGAACGGAATGATGAACTCGATGGCCCGCTCCGGAAATTGCGCGGAGGCGACGTCCGCAACGCACGCCAACGCAATGCCGGTGACTGCGATACGCGCGAGAGAGCGCTGCCGATCACGCATGACGTTCTCCCAGTCAGCCCGGTAACGCGGCGCCGGCTGCATGGACCGCAGCCTCGGCGATACGCTGATCTTGCTCCCAATCACCGCCGCTGACGCCGATCCCGCCAACACACTCGTCGCCGACGAAAATCGGGTAACCGCCTTCCATCGCGGTCCAGCGCTCGGGCCCGGATGCGAGCGCGAGACCCACGGCGTGCAGCGTATCGAGACCCTGGCCCTGCGCGCCATGCGTCGTTGTGACCCGGCGGTTGGACGCCGCGCAGACTGCCTTTGTCGTCGACGAATGCACCGTGTGGAATCGGCCGCCGTCCATGCGCTCGAGCACCAACATATGTCCGCCGGCATCTACGATCGCCACTGTCACCGCGATACCGAGAGCTTCGGCTTCGGCGATCGCCGCGGCCATCATCGTCTTTGCACCTTGCGCAGTCAGGCGCTTGGCGTCGGCAAAGTTCGTCACACGCGGTCCCTCGTAGCCAGCTTCCAGGTGCCTGTCATGTTAGATTGAAACGGGATCAGCTGCCAGAAACGCGCTAGCCGAGACCGGACGAGTCGGTCGAACGGCCCGTCCCTTAAATGCCCCGATCCAACAACCGT
>JAHEEN010000067.1 GCA_024640685.1 Rhodospirillaceae bacterium | reverse complement strand
TCGACGCGAGATAGGCGATCGCTTGCTGCTCCAGCCGCGCTCTGAGCGCTCTAGGGAGGGGCGTATTCGGCGTAAGTTGGCTGACGTATATCGCGGCCGTCGTTCGCTCGAACCCCGGGCTGTCGTGCGCCGGCACCGATCGCGACAATTGCTCGAGCGTCGATTGCTCGTCAGGAGACAGGTTTTCGGTCGCGCGCTTGATCAGCAGCGCCTCGATGGCTTTCGAATCGGCAGTTGGCTGCGAGCGGCGCTTCATGGTACGTCGCTCCCACCTTGCTCGATGAGCTCGCGAACGCGCAGAAGGCCGCGGCGGATTTGAGTCTTTACGGTGCCCAGTGGCTTGCCGGTCGCTTCGGCGATCTCGGAATGCGTCATGCCTTCGACGACACCCATGATCAGTACCTCCTGCTGGCTGGGATCGAGTTCTTCGACGGCGCGACTCGCAATCGCCGCATCGGCGGCGAGCAGCCCGACGTCGGCGGCTGGATCTGCAATGCTGTCGTGGTGATACTCAGTCAGTTCCTCGAAGCTCGGTCGCCGCCCCTTCACTCGTAGCCGGTCAATCATTCGGCGGCGTGCGATCGTCGAGATAAACACGGCTTCGGAGCCAATTGCCGGATCGTAACGTTGCGCAGACTTCCAAAGCTCGAGAAAAATCTCTTGAGTCGCGTCTTCCGCGTCGGCTGGCGAGTCCGACCAGTTGTTCGCTATCGACCATACGAGCCCGCCGTAGCGGTCCAAGCACTCCGATACCGCGTGCTGGTCGCCTGCTGCGATGCGTTCAATAATGGATTCGTCGGCGGACGTCACTTGGTTTCCAGGTGATCCATTGTCGGGTAGATGCCAGGCAATGACCGCGAATTATAGTCGCTGAGCCGCCGGCGAGAATCCGGAAAGGCGCCCTGGGCGAATACAGTAGTGTACGCGCTCCTCAGCAATCTGGAGAGTCCGAAAATTCCATGTCCAGTTCGCGGCCCGCCATCATCTGGTTTCGCAGAGATTTGCGACTCGCAGACAACGCGACGCTACTCGCTGCCGCCGCGTCCGGTCGTCCCGTCGTCGCGTGCTTCATCTTCGATGAGCGTAGCGAAAGCCTAGGCAGTGCGGGCCGCTGGTGGCTCCATCATAGTCTGACTGCGCTTCGCAACAATCTTGCCGAGCGCGGCGTGCGACTCATCCTGAGTCGCGCGTCGGCGGTCGACACGCTCGAAATGTTGGTGCAGGCAGTCGATGCGCAGACGGTTTATGCGACCGCGGTACCTACGCCCGAAGGCAGTTTGCTGGAGCAGAGCGTTGCCGATCGCCTTGCGCCGGCGGGCGTTCGACTTCACTTGTACGGCGGCACGGTGCTGTTTGACCATCAGTCGTTGAAGACCCTCCAAGGCACGCCGTATCGCGTGTTTACGCCATTCTGGAAAGCGTGCCTGCAGGCCGGCGTGTCGAGCGAGCCCTGTGCGCCACCGCACCGGCTCCGCAGCCATTCCGCGTCGATCGATTCGGACGCGTTGGACGACTGGGGCCTCGTCCCCGACCGGCCGAACTGGGCGCGGGATTTTCAGCCGTTTTGGGCGCCTGGTGAAGTCGGCGCACATGCGCGACTCGACGCATTCGTAGGCGAGGGTCTTCGCGACTACGCAGAGCTCCGCGATCGGCCCGATCTCGACGGCACGTCGAGACTGTCGCCGCATCTGCACTTCGGCGAGCTCGGTCCGCGGCAGGTCTGGCACCGCGTGCAGACGGAGATTGCGTTGCGCGCAGCATCGGCTAGAGGCGGGGAGGCGTTCCTGCGAGAGCTCGGCTGGCGGGAGTTCTCTTACTATCTGCTGCGGCACTGGCCGACGTTGCCCAGCGAACCCTTTCGGCCGGCGTTCGAGTCGTTTCCATGGCGGGACGATGAGCTCGCGCTGCGCAGCTGGCAGCGAGGACAAACCGGGTATCCGATCGTCGATGCGGGCATGCGTCAACTGTGGAGTCGCGGCTGGATGCACAATCGCGTGCGCATGGTCGTCGCGTCGTTCTTGGTCAAGCACTTGCTGTTGCCATGGCGCAGCGGTGCGGCGTGGTTTGCGGATACGCTCGTGGATGCGGACGTCGCCAACAACTCGGCAAGCTGGCAATGGGTCGCGGGGTGCGGCGCAGATGCTGCGCCATACTTCCGAATCTTCAATCCCATCACGCAGGGTAAGAAGTTCGATCCCGCTGGGGACTACGTGCGTCGTTGGGTGCCCGAGCTCGCCGGTTTGTCGACCAAGTATCTACACGAACCCTGGACTGCTCCTAGCCGCGATCTCGCCGACGCGGGTATTCGGCTGGGCCACGACTATCCACGGCCGATAGTCGATCACGCGGCCGCCCGGCAGCGGGCGTTGCGTGCATTCGACGCAATTCGGGGCTAACGCAAAAAAAGGGCGGCCGAAGCCGCCCTTGAGGTCTGCCGATTTCGCGGGGGGGGTGAGCTCGGCAGTGTCACGAAACTAAATGGGCTGCGCCCTCAACCGGCGACTACGCCGATAAGTATCGCCGTGACGGTAACCGTAATGAAGCAGTCTCTGAACGTGTTCATCGTCAAGTCTCCGCGTTGAATTTAAAGTAAATCGACTGTCTGAAACTGAGTTCGACGTCCGCGGTGATTTGGATTCACAGATTTGGATCCACAGAGGTCCAGAGCTGCGGCTGGTATCGAAAATTTCCGTCCTCTGAATCCAAACGGCATCGGCCGGCGAATATTGAATCGTCACAAGCAAAATTTCCCTCGGAGAATTTCGATGAACTTCAAATTTCTTAAGCTGGTTGCCGCGTCTGGCGTTGCGTTCGGCCTTGTTGCGTGCTCGGACGACCCGCCCGACGGCGTGACCCCAATCACCGAGACGGCCGGTCTGCGATTTATCCACGCGTCGGTAGACGCGCCTCCAGTGAATATCGAGTTGGATGGTGCGACGTTCACCAGCAACCTCGACTTCAAGGGTGTCAGGGGCACTGGAAGCATTCGCGCAGGTGGGCCGCAAACGGTCGAGGTTCTTGCGCAGGTGCCGGGTGGGACCGCGAGTGTGCTCGGACCCGTCGATCTGACGTTTGAGGCCGACTTCGACTACACGGTCATCGCACTGGGCGAGGCGGCTGCCGGTAGCCCGAACCCTCTCGATGCGCTGATTCTCTCCAGTTCACAGACAGCGGTTGCGCCCGGGTCTGTTCGTGCCGAGGTCGTTCACGCCGCGTCAAACGCGCCGGAGGTCGACGTTTACGTCACCGCTCCGACCGACGACCTGCTACCGCTGGATCCGCTAGGAACGTTCGAGTTCGGCGGTAGCCTGGGTCCCGTCGAGGTCCCCTCAGGCGACTACCGTATTCGGGTCGTCGTCACCGGTGACGCGATGAAAGAGCCTGTTTTCGACTCAGGAACCGTTCCGCTCTCTGGCGGCGTCGATTTGAAGATTGTCGCAGTGGAGAACACGAACGTCGGCGCCGGTGATCCCGATCAGAGCCCGATTTCGTTGGTCGTAGCACAACAGAACAGCGCAGTCGAGATCGTCGATACGCGGACGCAAGCCGCCTATCGGGCCGCACATTTCTCGCCGAATACCGATCCCGTCAATATCTTGATCAACGATGCGGTGGCCTTGGCCAACGTGCCTTATCCGGTCGTCAGCGACTTTGGTGAGGCGCCCGCCGACACGTACAACGTCAAGATCGAGTTAGCGGCCAATCCGGGCGCTTACGCGGTCGACCAGGATCTGACGTTGGAAGCCGGTAAGCGCTACTCGGCCTATGCAGCAGGCTATACGAACGATCTGATTGCCGATGGGCTCTATGTGCTCGAGGACGATTTCCGATCGTTCGCAACCGGCGCAAAGGTGCGCGTCGTGCATCTCGCAGCTGGCGCGCCGGCGGTCGATATCTATGTGACCGAGGTTGGTGCCGGTATCGTCGGAGCGACGCCAGCCGTCACGGATTTCGAGTTCAAGGATGAGACGGGCTACGTGCAGCTGGCCGAGGGTCAATACGATGTGACTGTCACGTTGGCCGGCACCGATACAATAGCGATCGGTCCAGCCGCCATCGATGTCGTTACCGGCGGCGTCTACACGGCGCTGGCTCGTGATGCAGCTGGCGGCGGCGCACCTTTCAGCATCGAAGTTCTCGCAGAGAACTGATCTCGACCGACTCAACGGCGAGTCATCAAGGCTAGACCCTAGGGGCCGATCGTGCCCCTAGGGTCTTTTGCTTTCGGGGGGCAGTCGCGCCGTCGGCATACCGGGCGAACATTGACGCGTCGTACTCGCGTTCTCTACGCTTACGAATACACGATCATGTTAGCGTCCTCGGTTCACACTCTTGTTAGACCCCTGCGTGCGTGGGGAGCGGCTGCCTGCGCACTGTTTTTGGTTGTCGCCTGCAGTAACCCGCCGGGACCTGAGGCGCTCGTCATTGAGAGTCAAGGCAATCGCCCGTTCGGCGGCGTCGTCAACGGCGATCTCCGCGGGCGCGCATTTGCGTGCGACCACGGCTACCTCGATTGGCAGATCCCTCCGAACCCGCGCCCGTTCCCGTTGCTGTTCGTGCACGCCAGCAGCAAGAAGACTTGGGAGAGCACGTTCGACGGTAATCGCGAGGGATTCATACCGATATTTCTACGACGTGGTTTTGCGACGTACACGACGGATTTGCCGCGAACCGGGCAGGCTGGGCAAGCGTGCGCACCGATTCGTTACGACCCGCAAGAGCAGTGGTCGATCCAGACGTCGGTGACGAACTGGCGTTACGGTCGCTGGCTGCCGGGCGAGGACGCGCCGACGTTCTATCCCGGCGTACGGTTTCCAACAGACGATCCGCGCGCGCTCGATGAGTTTTACCGCGTCCAAACGCCCGAGTTCGATGCGCCCGAGAACGAGGAGATCGAGACCGATGCATTGGCCGTATTGCTCGACGAGATTGGGCCTAGCGTCGTCGTCACTCATTCGTCGACGGGGATTCGCGGCTGGATCACGGCGACGAAGACCACCAACGTTGCCGCGATCGTTTCCTACGAGCCCGGCGACTTCGTCTACCCGCAAGGTGAGCTGCCCGAGCCGACCCCGATGGCGAACGGCGAGCGGCACCCGGCCGGCCGCGAGATCCCGCTCGACGATTTTCTGTCGCTGACGCGCATGCCGATTCAGATCGTCTGGGGGGACTACATCCCGCGCGACATCGATCCCGCGAACGTCGGCCCGCTTGCGACGCTCGATCTTCGTCGCCGCAACGTCGTCCGCGCCGAGTTGATGGTCGAGGCGATCAACCGTCATGGCGGTCACGCCGAGAACATCCTGTTGCCGGACATCGGCATCACCGGTAACACGCACTTTCCGATGCTCGACACGAACAACGTCGAAATTGCCGATCTGCTGTCGGCGTTCCTCGCATCGCAAGGTCTGGACTAACACCGGCGCTGGGCAGCCGGCTGCTTGCCGGCTCATGCGCGTTATATAGATGTGTACAATCGTCGAGCCCGTCGACGCGAGGGGATCCGATGAACAAGAACATTGCAATTGCGTTTCTAATCGCCACGCTATTGACGATGACCGAGCCAACGAACGCAGCGCCTCCGGCGACCGAGCGGCAAGACTTCAGCTACGAGCTTCACGGCGTCACGATCGACGACCCGTATCACTGGCTCGAAGGCAGCGATTCCCCGAATGCGCCCGGCGACGGCACGGCGCTCGATGCCGCTGTCAGCGAATGGACTGATGCGCAGAACGCCCACACACGCACGGTTCTCGACGGGCTGCCGGGTCGTGAAAATCTCGAGGCCGAGCTCGCCGAGCTCTTGTCGTTGGATGCTTACGGCACGCCGCGCGAAGCTGGTGATTGGCTGTTCTATACGCTGCGGCGCGGCGATCAGGCGCAACCGGTGCTCTATGTCGAGCCGCTGGCAGGCGGCGCTGCGCGCGCATTGCTCGACGTCAATACGCTCGATACGTCTGGACTGACGGCGCTCGCGTGGTACCGACCGAGCCCCGATGGCCGCTACGTCGCGTTCGGCACCTATCTCGCCGGTGACGAGCAAACGACAGCGCGCGTGCTGGAGACGGCGACCGGCGAGTGGCTGGCCGACGAGATCGACGGCCGTGTCGGCGCCGTCGACTGGCTGGCCGACGCCGAGCAATTCGTCGTCCGTCGGCTGTCCGAGCCCGGCAATCCATATTCGGGCCAGATCACGCTGCACAGTCTCGGCCGCGATGCCAGCGACGACCCGGTGCTGTTCGAGCAGTTCACCGACGGCGAGCTCGCAACGACCTGGGGGCCTTATCCGATCGTATCGCGTGACGGCCGCTGGCTCGTGGTCGCGTACTTCACGGGCACCGATTCCAACGACATCTGGTATTACGATCTCGACGCGTGGCGTGCGACCGGCCAGCTCGAGCGTGTCGATCTGCTCGTAGGCGAAGACGCGCTGACCGAGGGCTTCATCGAGGACGACACGTTTTTTGCGGTCACGACGCTGGGCGCATCGAACAAACGCGTGGTGGCGTTCGATTTGGCTAGCGATGAGCCGGCGGCGTACGACGAGCTGATCGCTGCGCGCAACGATGCGGTCATCATGGGCATTCAGCCGGCGCCGGATCGCATCGTCGTCGAAGTTCTCGCTGATGCGCAAACGCGCATTGATCTGTTCGATCGCAGCGGACGAGCCGTCGAACCGTTGGCGCTGCCTGGTATCGGCACTGCATCGCTGTTGGCCGAGGCCGACCGCGACAGGGCCTGGCTGCGGTATCAGAGCTTCAGTGAGCCTGAGGCGATCTACGCCGTCGATTGGCCGTCCGGCTCGTTGACGCTGTGGCGTCGGCCGGGCGTGCCGTTCGATACCGATCGCCTGACCGTGCGCCAAGTGTTCTTCGAATCGGCTGACGGCACGCGCGTGCCGATGTTTCTTCTGCACGCCAAGGACCTAGAGCTCAATGGCGAGAACCCGACCGTGCTCTACGGTTACGGCGGCTTCGACATTTCGCTGACACCTGCGTTCACCGAGATGTGGCTGCCGTGGGTCAGCCGCGGAGGCGTCTATGCTGTAGCGAATCTCCGGGGCGGTGGCGAGTACGGTGCCGATTGGCATCGCGCCGGCATGCTCGAGAACAAGCAAAACGTATTCGACGATTTCTATGCGGCAGCCGACTGGCTCATCGCTAACGGTTATACGAGCAGTGCGCATCTGGGCGTGCGCGGCGGCTCGAACGGCGGCTTGCTGACCGGCGTCACGGTGACGCAGCGCCCGGAGCTGGCTGCCGCTGCGATCGTTGCCGTGCCGCTGCTCGATATGCTGCGGTATCAGGAGTTCCTGATGGCACGCTATTGGGTGCCCGAGTACGGCAGTGCCGAGGATGCAGCCCAGTTCCAGTTTTTGCGCGCGTATTCGCCTTACCAAAACGTTCGCCCGGGCACCGCCTATCCGGCCGTGCTGCTGACAGCCGGCGAGAACGACACGCGGGTGCATCCGCTGCACGCGCGCAAGATGGCCGCGCGCTTGCAGGCGGCATCGAGCAGCGATCCGGACGCCGATCCGGTGTTGCTATGGGTCGATCGCAGCGCGGGCCACGGACAGGGCAAGCCGTTGTCTCTGCGCGTCCGTGATGCGGCTGACCAGGTTGCGTTCATGGCCTGGCAGCTCGGATTGCGGCTCGACTGAGTCGGAAATTTCCGGCCCGATGCCACTGGGGAGTCCGCTATAATACCGGCCGAGCTGGGTGAGCGGCGAAAGTGGCGGAATTGGTAGACGCGCTGGATTTAGGTTCCAGTGGGGCAACCCGTGGGAGTTCGAGTCTCCCCTTTCGCACCAAGCCGCGCCGGCCAGCCCCGTTCCATGAATGGTAAGACGAAAGAGACTGAGCGGTGAATGCAGCATCCCAAGCACAGCTAGACGTATCGGTCGAGTCGAAGTCCGGGCTCGAGCGATCGGTCGTCGTGCGTGTGCCGATCGATCAAATCGAGCAACAGGTCGACCAACGCTTGACGCGCGTCGGCAAGACGGCCCGGCTCAAGGGTTTTCGGCCCGGCAAAGTGCCCCAAAAGGTGCTGCGCCAGCACTACGGCGGGCAAGTGCGCCAAGAGGTCGTTTCCGACGTCATTCGCTCGAGTCTCGCGCGCGCGCTAGCGCAAGAGCAGTTGAACGCGGCCGGTGGACCGGCGATCGAGTTACTGAGGGACGGCGGCGACAGCCACCTCGCGTATCGCGCGACGTTCGAGGTGTTCCCCGAAGTCACATTGCGGCCGCTCAGTGAGCTCAGCTTCGACGTGCCTAGCGTCGAGATTGCCGATTCCGATGTCGACGAAGTACTCGAGCGGCTCCGCGACCAGCGCGCGGAGCTCGAGGTCGTTGAAAGACCGTCGAAGGCCGACGACCGGATCACAGTCGATTTCACCGGCACGATCGACGGCGAGCCGTTCGAGGGTGGCCAAGGCGAGGATGTCGCGATCTTGGTTGGTGCAGGCCAGGTCATCGACGACTTCGATGCGGCGTTGGTTGGCTTGTCGGCAGGCGAGTCGCGCACAGTGGACGTCACATTCCCCGACGACTATCCGGCGGCCGAGCTGGCCGGCAAGCAGGCCGTCTTCGAGATCGCTGCCAAGCAGGTCGAGGAGAAGATTCTGCCGGAGCTAGACGATGAGTTTGCCGAGCAATTCGGTGTTGCTGAGGGCGGCATCGAGGGCCTGCGCACCGACGTGCGAGTGAACATGCAACGCGAGCTGGATCAGCGACTCAAGGCCGAGACACGGCGCAGCGCGCTCGAGGCGCTGCGTGAGGCGCATTCGATCGATGTGCCGAAGGCGCTGATCGAGGACGAAATCTCGATGCTGCAGCAGAGCACGATGCGCCAGCTCGGCATCGACGACGCCGCCAAGGCGCCGCCGCGCGAGGAGTTTCGCGAGACTGCGAGCCGTCGGGCCGCACTGGCGTTGCTGATTCAGGAGCTGATTCGCGAGCGCGAGCTCAAAGCGGATCGTGCGCGAATCGATGCGCGGATCTCCGAGCTCGCGTCGGGCTATGAGAATCCGCAGCAGGCTGCACAGCAATACCGGGCCAGCCGCGATCTGATGGCGCAGATCGAATCCGGCGTGCTTGAGGAGCAGGCTGTCGAATTATTGGCCGATGAGGCGCAGACGACGCCGAAGGCCGTCGAGTTCTCCGAATTCATGCGTTGACGACTGTCGTCACAGAATCGAACGCGTAATCGTCATATCTTGTCGAGAATTATTTAGGAGTGCGAGCGTGAGCGTTACTGGCTTGAATTTGGTGCCGATGGTCGTCGAGCAAACGGCTCGCGGCGAGCGGGCTTACGATATCTATTCGCGGTTGCTCAAAGATCGCGTCGTGTTCATCGTCGGCGGCATCGAGGACAGCGTTGCAAATCTCGTCGTCGCGCAGCTCCTGTATCTCGAATCGGAGAATCCCGAGAAGGACATTCATCTATATATCAACTCGCCGGGCGGCGTGGTGACGTCGGGGCTGTCGATCTACGACACGATGCAGTTCATCAAGCCCGACGTCAGCACGATCTGCGTCGGCCAAGCCGCGAGCATGGGTTCGCTGCTGCTCGCCGGGGGTGCCAAAGGCAAGCGCTACTGTTTACCGCACTCGCGCATCATGATTCACCAGCCGAGCGGCGGCTTCCAGGGCCAGGCATCGGATATCGATATCCATGCTCGAGAGGTGCTGATGCTGCGCGAGCGATTGAATGAGATTCTGGCGAAGCACACCGGTCAGCCGGTCGAGCAGATCGCCAAAGACAGCGATCGCGATCACTTCATGAACGGAGAAACTGCCGTTGAATACGGTCTAATCGATACCGTGCTCGAAAAGCGTGCGGAGACCCCGAGTAAATCCTGATTGCTCAATAAGTTACATGGAGCGCTTTATTCCGTAAGGGCATTTGGCGTTCTGCGATCCGAGCCTTGGCACGGCGTCTGATCTAGTGCTATAAGGCTCGTTGCACTCGATGATGAGAGGGAAAAGGGCGCGTTATGAGTGACGATTCGCGCGGAAAATCTGACGACGGCAAGCTGCTGTACTGCTCGTTTTGCGGCAAGAGCCAGCACGAGGTCCGCAAGCTCATTGCGGGGCCGTCCGTGTTCATCTGCGACGAGTGCGTAGAGCTCTGTAACGACATCATCCGCGAGGAGCTCGACGACCGCAGCGAGCATACCCGCGATAAGCTGCCGAAGCCTCACGAGATCAACTCGGTGCTGGATTCCTACGTCATCGGCCAGCACAGCGCCAAGAAGGTGCTGTCGGTCGCGGTTTACAACCACTACAAACGGTTGGAGTCCAGTGGCGCCGACAAGGGCAAGGACGATATCGAGCTCGCCAAGAGCAATATCCTGCTGATCGGGCCGACGGGCTGCGGCAAGACACTTCTCGCCGAGACGTTGGCGCGTTTGTTGAATGTGCCTTTCACGATCGCCGACGCGACGACGTTGACCGAAGCCGGCTACGTCGGCGAGGACGTCGAGAACATCATTCAGAAGTTGCTGCAGAAGTGCGACTACGATGTCGAGAAGGCGCAGACCGGTATCGTCTATATCGACGAGATCGACAAGATTTCGCGCAAGTCCGACAACCCGTCGATCACCCGCGACGTTTCGGGTGAAGGTGTGCAGCAGGCGCTACTGAAGCTCATCGAGGGAACGATCGCGTCCGTGCCGCCACAGGGCGGGCGCAAGCATCCGCAGCAGGAGTTCCTGCAAGTCGATACGTCGAATATTTTGTTCATCTGCGGCGGCGCATTCGCCGGGCTCGACAAGATCATTTTGAACCGCTCGCAGAAGGGCGGTATCGGTTTCGTCGCCGACGTCAAGAGTCAGGACGGCAGCAAGAACGTTGGTGAGCTGTTGCGCGATGTCGAGCCCGAGGACTTGATCAAGTACGGCTTGATCCCGGAGTTCGTCGGCCGACTGCCGGTCGTCGCAACGCTCGAGGAACTCGATGAGGACGCGCTCGTGCGGATTCTCGTCGAGCCGAAGAACGCGCTGACGAAGCAGTATCAAAAGCTCTTCGAGATGGAGTCCGTCGAGCTGGAGCTGCGCGAGGACGCCCTGCGCGCGATCGCCCAGCGTGCGATGAAGCGCAAGACCGGCGCGCGCGGCCTGCGCACGATATTGGAAAACGTCTTGCTCGATACGATGTACGATCTGCCGTCGATGGAAAATGCGACGAAAGTCGTCGTCGACGACGCCGTCGTTACCGGCGAGACGAAACCCTACGTCATATATGAGTCCGAGGAAGCGGCCGCTGTGGGAGACGAGCGCCGCTGAGGAGCCGCCGGCCGGCCGCGTTTGCAGGCCCGGCCGACGATCTGCGTCGTATCGCGTTCGTCAGCGCGGCACGGTGCTGGACTTGAGATTTCTCGCATCGCCCCAAAATACTGGGGCTAAGCAGCCGGTGCGGCCGCCGGCATTAGGAGTTTGCGTGGAAGAATCCGAGAAACTGAGCGAGTCTGGCCCGCGCCGGTTGCCGATCCTGCCGTTGCGGGATGTCGTCGTCTATCCGCACATGGTCATCCCGCTGTTCGTCGGTCGGGAGAAGTCCATCGTCGCGCTCGATCGTGCGATGGAGTCGGGTAAGGAGATCTTGCTCGTTGCGCAGACGCGCGCCGACGTCGATGAGCCGGGTGCCGACGACGTCTACGAGGTCGGCACGATCGCGACAATCTTGCAGCTGCTGAAGCTGCCCGACGGCACGGTCAAGGTCCTCGTCGAGGGTAGCCAGCGAGCGCGATTGCAGTCGCTAGAGATCGGTGAATGCTTTACGGCTGATGCAGAGCCGCTCACAGAGAGCGAGAGCTACGACGAGCGCGAGATGGACGTGCTGTGCCGTTCCGTCGTCTCGCGATTCGAGCAGTACGTCAAGCTGAACAAGAAGATCCCGCCGGAGATCCTGACGTCGTTATCCGGTATCGAGCAGCCTGGTCGTCTGGCCGATACGGTCGCAGCACACATGGCGCTCAAGCTCGCAGAGAAACAGAAAGTCCTCGAACTCGACGACGTCAAGACGCGCCTCGAGCACGTCTTAGGCTTGATCGACGGCGAGATCGACGTCCTCAGAATCGAGAAGCGCATCCGCGGTCGCGTCAAGCAGCAGATGGAGAAGAGCCAGCGCGAGTACTACCTGAATGAGCAGATGAAGGCCATTCAGAAAGAGCTCGGCGAGATGGACGATGCGCCGAATGAGCTTGTCGACCTCGAGCAGAAGATCGGCAGCGCCGGCATGCCGAAGGAAGCCAAGGACAAGGCCGTCTCGGAGCTCAACAAGCTCAAGCTGATGTCGCCGATGTCGGCCGAGGCGACCGTCGTGCGCAATTACATCGATTGGCTCCTCAAGGCGCCATGGAAGAAGCGCACGAAAGTGCTGCAAGACTTGCAAGAGGCCGAGCAGGTGCTCGAGGAGGATCACTACGGCCTCGATAAGGTCAAGGAGCGCATTCTCGAATACTTGGCCGTGCAGCAGCGCGTCAAAGCGCTCAAGGGACCGATCTTGTGTCTCGTCGGCCCACCGGGTGTCGGTAAGACGTCGCTCGGACAGAGCATTGCGCGTGCGACGAATCGCAAGTTCGTGCGGATGTCGCTTGGCGGCGTTCGCGACGAGGCGGAGATTCGCGGACACCGACGCACGTACATCGGCTCGATGCCCGGCAAGATCGTGCAGAACATGAGTAAGGTCAAAGTGCGCAACCCATTGTTCTTGCTCGACGAAGTCGACAAGATGTCGATGGATTTTCGCGGTGACCCGTCCTCGGCGTTGCTCGAAGTGCTCGATCCGGAGCAGAACTCGACGTTCGCAGATCACTACCTCGAGGTCGACTTCGATCTTTCCGAGGTCATGTTCGTCTGCACGGCGAATAGCTTGAACATTCCGGCGCCGCTGCTCGATCGTATGGAAGTGATTCGCATCCCCGGTTACACCGAGGACGAAAAACTCAACATCGCGAAGCGCTATTTGATTCCCAAGCAGATGAGTCAAAACGGCCTGGACGAGAAGGAATTGTCGATTTCGGATTCGGCCATTCTCGATACGATTCGCTACTACACCCGCGAGGCTGGCGTGCGCAATCTCGAGCGGGAGCTCGCGAGGATTTGCCGCAAGGTCGTCAAGCAGTTACTGCTGCGACCGCGCAAGAGCAGGATCAATGTCAACCACCGTAACGTCGGCAAATATCTCGGCGTGCAGCGTTTTCGCTATGGGCGCGCCGACGAGATCGATCAGATCGGACAGGTCACGGGATTGGCGTGGACCGAGGTCGGCGGTGAGCTGCTGACGATCGAGGCTGCGACCGTGCCGGGTAAAGGCAAGCTGATTCACACCGGTCAGCTCGGCGACGTCATGCAGGAGTCGATTCAAGCGGCAATGACCGTCGTGCGCAGCCGCGCGAGCGTGCTCGGTGTCGACGAGGAGTTTCATCAGAAGTGCGACGTGCACATCCATGTGCCCGAAGGCGCAACGCCGAAGGACGGACCTTCGGCGGGTATCGGTATGTGCGCGGCATTGGTCTCGGCGCTGACGAAAGTTCCGGTCAAGGCCAACGTTGCGATGACCGGTGAGATCACGTTGCGCGGCGAGGTGCTGCCGATCGGCGGCTTGAAGGAGAAACTGCTTGCGGCCCATCGTGGCGGCATCGATACCGTGTTGATTCCATCGGGCAACGAAAAGGACCTGACCGAAATACCGAAGAACATCAAAGACAAATTGACGATTCTTCCGGTCAAATGGATCGACGAGGTATTCGAGCACGCATTGCAGCAGTTGCCAGTGCCGAGTCCAGGCGATGACGTCGCGTCGCGTGAGCGGGCGTCGCAATCTGACGACAGTGAGAAATCCGAAGCGAGTTTGCCGCACTGACGTTTGAGTTCTTATTTGACAGCGGAAAATCGGCCTTGGTATAAGTTCACGGTCTTGAAGTCCCGTAGCGTTCACACACAGGGGCGTGCGTGCGGTGACAGAACTTCCTGACACATTTCTCGGGTAGGCGTTGAGAGGCGCCTAGGTTCTCACTCAATTCTTAAGTAAGGGATCAGAATGAACAAAGCGGAACTCGTTGATGCGGTCGCCGGGGCAGCGAATCTATCCAAGGCCGATGCGGGTCGTGCCGTCGACGCAGTCGTCGAAAGCGTCACGTCGGCACTGAAGCGGGGCGAGCAAGTTTCGGTCGTCGGCTTCGGAACCTTCAGCGTCAAACACCGTGCCGCACGCAGCGGTCGTAACCCGCGGACTGGTGAGACGATCCAGATTGCGGCAAGCAACGTACCTGGGTTCAAGGCTGGCAAGGGCCTCAAGGACGCCGTAAACTAGCCGGCTCCTTCCCAGGGGTGCTTAGCTCAGCTGGGAGAGCGTCGCCCTTACAAGGCGAAGGTCGGGGGTTCGATCCCCTCAGCACCCACCAAAAAGATATTCGACCGGAGTGGTAGTTCAGCTGGTTAGAATACCGGCCTGTCACGCCGGGGGTCGCGGGTTCGAGTCCCGTCCACTCCGCCAGTTCTAGGGCAGATTCGCTTTTTTCGAGGCCGAATCTGCCCTTTTTCTTTCTGACTCATTTAATATTCGACGATCATGTTGCAACGTATGCGCGAAGGTGTCGGGCGCTGGATCGCGGTGGTCATTCTCGGCTTGATCGCGATCGCGTTCATTTTTTTCGGCGTCAACTTCAACGCCGCATTTCCGACGTTCGCCGCCCGCGTCAACGGCGAAGAAATTCCGTTGATGGAGTTCGACCGCGCG
>JAHEEN010000066.1 GCA_024640685.1 Rhodospirillaceae bacterium | reverse complement strand
GACGAGATGCGCGCGATAGTTCGCGCTACCGTGCATGTCGTCATTGAAATCGGCCGGCGTCACGGCAACGCCGGCTAGCGTGTCGGGCGCAAACGCACTCTGAAGCGCCGTCTCTAGCGCCTGATCACGATAGACGCCGTTGCCGGCGCCGGTCACGGCGACACGCGGCCCATCCGTGGTCTCGGCAACGAACACGCCGATCAGCGCGTAGCGTGATGCCGGCACGCGAAACTTCACGTAAGCCGCGCGTCGCGGCCGCGGAAACTCGATCGCCGTGATCAGCTCGTCATCGGCTAACGCGGTCTCGAACAGCGCGACGAAAAACTCGTCGGCCGGAACCCGCCGCTCGGTCGTGACAACCGTTGCGCCGAGGCCGAGCACGGCCGCCGGATAGTCCGCTGCCGGATCGTTGTTCGCGACCGATCCGCCGATCGTGCCGCGGTTGCGCACCGCCGGATCGCCGATGCCGCCGGCAAGCGCGACGAGCGCGGGGATCGCAGCCGCAATGTCGGAATCCTCGGCTACGCGCCGGTGCGGTGTCATCGCACCGATACGGACCGTGTCCGCGGTCACCGTAATCCCGTCGAGACCGTCGAGCGCAGAAAGATCGAGGAGCTTCGTCGGTGCCGCGAGCCTGAGCTTCAACGACGGCAACAGCGTCATGCCACCGGCCAGCCAGCGTGCGTCCGGATCTTCGCGCTTCAACGAGAGCGCAACGTCTAGCGTGTCCGGGCGATGGTAGTCGAACGGCGTGATGGCTCAACCCTCACGCAACTCGGCCGCAGCCGCCAACACGGCCTTGACGATGTTGTGGTAACCGGTGCAGCGGCAGAGATTGCCCTCGAGACCCTCGCGCACTTCATGCTCGGTCGGATTCGGATTGCGTGCCAACAGCGCGGTCGCGGCCATGATCATGCCCGGCGTGCAAAACCCGCACTGCAACGCGTGACGGGTATGAAACGCTTGTTGCATCGGATGCAGCGTATCGCCGTCGGCAAGCCCCTCGATCGTCGTCACGTGCGTGCCATCGGCTGCGACTGCGAGCATCGTGCAGCTCTTGATTGCAGTATCGTCGACGTGCACGACACAGCAGCCGCACTGAGTCGTGTCGCAACCGACGTGAGTGCCGGTCAAGCCGAGTTGATCCCGCAGCAGATCGACGAGCAGTGTCTCGGACGCAACGTCGATTTCGACGGGCCGACCGTTAATCGTGACCTTAATCGAGTGCTGCATCCGTCTTCAGCTGCGCGCGATGAGCCAGGCACTGAGCATCGCGCCGGCCGCAGCCGCAACGGCGATCCATTTGACGACCGCGCGGCGGTTTTTCGTTGAGGATGGCTCAGCCTCGCCAGCTTCGGCTTCGCGGTCGACACCGCCGGCGGGCTCGCGAGTCTCGATCTCGGTGACGAGCGCCGTGAAGAAGTCGTCAGCCAGCTTCTTTGTCGTCCCTTGCACGAGTCGTGAGCCGAGCTGCGCGAGCCGACCGCCGACTTGGAATGCGGCCGTGTAACGCAGCAGCGTGATCCCCGGTTCAGGCTCCTCGAGCTCGACGTCGGCATGGCCTTGACCGAAACCGACCGCACCGCCGCGCCCTGCCCCGGTCAGGCGATAGCTGGCCGGCGGATTCATATCGCTGAGTGTCAGGTCGGTTTGGAATGTCGCGCGCACGGGGCCGACGACGAGCGCGACTTTGGCGCGATACGCATCGGGCGACGTGCGTTCCAGTGACTCGCAGCCGGGTATGCACTTTGCGAGCACGTCGGGGTCCATCAACGCGTCCCATACGGTTTGACGCGCTATCGACAGGCGATGTTCACCGGTTGCGTCCATGCTCAATCAGCGTGATAAATCGGACAGATCGGGGTCAGCCCCCAATTTCGGCAACTGGGGTCTGACCCCGATCTATCCCGACGTTTGACTCCCATAGGCCGGCAATTATCCGTTCTACCCACCAGCCGAACAAGCGAGCCGCAGCGCACCCGGCTGGCACCCCACCGCGAAACGTGCTGAGATCGGGCCGCGTTAACTCCGCCTTCCGGGCCCGCTGATGGACGTATCGATGTTGGACATGGCGCTCAGCGCCGCGATGGTCATTCTCGACCCGGAGCGCCTGAGCTTCGTCGCGCTCGGCGTCCTGATCGGGCTGGCCCTCGGCGTCATCCCGGGTCTCGGCGGCGTCGTCGGGCTGTCGTTGCTGCTGCCGTTCACATTCGATATGGACCCGCTGACGGCGCTGGCATTTCTCGTCGGCCTACAGGCCGTCGTCGTGACATCCGACACAATCCCGGCGATTCTGTTTGGCGTGCCCGGCACCGTCGGCTCGGCCGCGACGATTCTCGACGGCCATCCAATGGCGAAGAAAGGCCTCGCGGCGCGCGCATTCGGCGCATCGTTCTCGGCATCGGTCCTCGGCGGGCTGTTCGGCGCGCTGTTCCTCGCGCTGTCGATTCCTCTATTACGCCCGGTGATCTTGAGCTTCGGCTCGCCGGAGCTGCTCGCGTTCTGCGTGTTCGGTTTGTCATTGGTCGGCGTCTTGAGCGGCAAGGCGCGCCTCAAGGGCCTCGCGGCTGCGGCAATCGGCGTCATGATCGCAACGACCGGCGAGGAGCCCAACACGGCGATCGAGCGTTGGACATTCGGCACGCTGTATCTGCTCGACGGCATCCCGCTCGTGCCGCTCGCTCTGGGGCTGTTCGCACTTCCCGAGCTAGCCGACATGGCGATCGCGCGCCGTTCTATCCCGACCGATTCGATGCGCGCGACACGGCACGGACAAATGGCCGGCATTCGCGACACGCTGCGCAACTTTCCGCTCGTGCTGCGTGGCTCTGCCATCGGCTCCGTGCTCGGCGCCGTCCCCGGTATCGGGGCATCGGTCATCGACTGGATTGCGTACGGGCATGCGCTGCGCTCGTGCAAAGGCGCAGCCGAAACGTTTGGTAAAGGCGACGTCCGCGGCGTCATCGCGTCTGAAAGCTCGAATAACGCCAAAGAAGGCGGCGCGCTCGTCTCGACGATCGCATTCGGCGTGCCGGCGACAGCAGCGATGGCGCTGCTGCTCGGCGCTTTCTTAATCCATGGGCTAACGCCCGGCCCTGACATGCTGTCGACCCGACTCGACGTCACGTACACACTCGTCTGGACAATAGCGCTCGCGAATATTCTCGGCTCGGGTCTCTGCTTCTTGTTCGCGAACCAGCTCGCCGGGATCGCGCGCATACGCGTCGGCGTGCTCGTGCCTATCGTGTTGTCGGTGACATTCATCGGCGCGTTTCAGGGCAGCCGTCAGTGGGGCGACATCGTCGTGCTGTTGCTGTTCGGCTTGCTCGGCTGGGGCATGAAGCGCGTTCGCTGGCCGCGACCGCCGCTGCTGCTCGGCTTCGTGCTCGGCGGCCTGATCGAGCGCTATATGTTCATCTCGTTCCAGCGTTATGACGCTGAGTGGCTGACGCGGCCTATCGTCATCGGCATGTTCGCGCTGACGCTGTTCGGAATTGCCCGGCCGTTGTTCGCCCGGCTTCGAAAAGGCGTAAGCCGCGCAACGAAGTCCTACGAGTTTGCGTTGCAGCGCGAGCGCATCGACGCCGATTTCGCTTTCACGTCGCTCGCACTCGTGTTTTTCGTCACCTGCATCGTCGTCGCATCGTCGTGGGAGTTCGGCGCCCGCCTCGTGCCGGAAATCGTCGGCATCACGGGCTGTTTCTTCGCCGTTCTACAGCTCGTCAATCGAACAATTGTCCGATCGACGGCGGCGAATGGCGAATCTTCCGGCACGGCGCGCGGGCCGGGGCCTGAATCGATGGATCTCGAAGAGACTTTCGCCGATCTCACGAGCCAGCAGCTGCGCCATCGTGCGTTGCGATTCTTCGGCTGGTGCCTGTTCGTTGTCGTCGCCGCGACTGTCATTGGACTATTACCGGCGCTCGCCCTGTTCTTGCTCGGTTTCACGATCTCCGAAGGACGCGAGCGTTGGCCGGCAGCCGTGACGCTCGCCGTGATCACATCGGCTGCGTGGTACGTGATCTTCCATATGATCCTGCGCGTGCCTTGGCCCGCGGCATGGCTCGGCGATACGTTCCCGATACTGAGAAGCCTCCCGTCGGGCAGCCTGCTCTAAGCCACACGATCAATCCATAGCCACCTTCCTCCAGCCATCCAGTCAACGCACTCGGGACTGACGCGTTGTATTAGGCAACGGTAGGCACATGCCAGGGAGGCCGTCATGAACCGATTGACTTATGTTGCATTGCGAGCAGTTCGCCTCGCATTCTTTACTACCGCGTTCGGCATCGTTGCCGCTTGTAGCAGCTCGGGCTCGGGCTCGAGCGACTCGAGCACGGCAACGACGTGCGTGCCGACGGATCCGAGCACGGCCGATGCCTGCAGCACGGTGTTGGTTGCCGTCACCGACGCCGACGGCGATTTCGTCAGTTACATCGTCGACGTTTTATCAATCACGTTGACGCGTGCAGACGGCGGTAGCGTCGAGACACTACCGGCCGACACACGCGTCGATTTTGCGGAGCTGTCCGAGCTGTCCGAGCTACTGAGCGCGGCGACGCTAGTGCCCGGCGATATCGTCGGCGGCACGATCAGGCTCGACTACACGAATGCCGAGATTTTCGTCGAATCCAGCGGTGACGTCGTCGCGGCCCAGGCTATCGATGACGGCGGTGCGCCACTCGGGATCGTCGATATCGAGATCCGGCTCGACGATCGCCAACATCTCGTGCTCACGCGTGCGCGCACGGCACTACTGCGCATCGATTTCGATCTGGCTGCGTCGCACGACGTCGATTTGTCGGCAACACCGGCACTCGTGACGACACGGCCGTTTCTGATTGCCGAAGTCGATCCGCTCGAGGAGAAAGAACTGCGTGTCCGAGGCGCGCTGATCGACGTCAATCTCGACGAGAGCAGCTATGAGATTCGCGTGCGGCCGTGGCATCGCCGGCTCATCGACCACGGCACGATGACGGTCTTCACGACCGAGACGACCGAATTCGAGATCGGCGACGCCGTGCACGTCGGCGCTGCCGGGCTCGAGGCCTTGAGCATGCTCGATCGAGGCACGCCAACCGTCGCGTTCGGCACGCTCCGCGTCGCGAGCCGAACATTCACGGCCGCGCGCGTGTTCGCGCATGACAGCGTCGGCGGCGATCGCTTCGCAGCGATACACGGCAACGTCGTCGCGCGCAATGGCGACACGCTGACGGTCAAAGGCGCGCTCGCCGTGCACCGCGACCGCCCGGCGCGTTTCCGGCGCACGATCCTCGTCGAGGTCGGTCCCGATACGCACGTCAGCCGCGTCGGCGATCAGCTCGTCGATCTCGACGACGACGACATCTCGGTCGGCCAGCGCATCGTCGCATTCGGCCAATTCGCCAATGCCGATAGTGCACCGGTCGACCCGTTGGCGCCGGACATTGCACTGACCCTCGATGCAACCGCAGGCCGCGTGCGGCTCGAAGTCACCCGCCTGCACGGCACCGTCAACTCATTCGTGCCTGGGCAGCTCACCATGACGCTGCGCGCAATCGATCGCCTCGGCATCGATCTGTTCCATTTTGCGGGTACGGGTGCGACGCCGGGCGAAGATGCGAATCCGCTCGACTACGAGATCGATACGTCGACGTTGTCGCTCGACGGTCTCGAGATCGGCAAATGGGCCCGCGTGCACGGTTTCGTTACACGCTTCGGCACGGCACCGCCCGATTTTGCAGGCCGCGTCGTCGTCGATCACCGCAACATACCGGCGACCGCCGGGATCGGTTGGGGGCTAGCAGGCACGGCAGCGCCATTCGTCGGCATGGGCTCGGCCGGGCTCGTCCCCGATCTGACGAACCCCGACATCGGTTTGCGCCACCATCTGCTGCTCGGGCACACGCTGATCGACTTGTTCGACCTGCCGGGTCCGCTAACGGTTGCGCCGAGCGTAACGAGCGGCCTCTACGCCGTCGTCGAGCCGGGCCATGTCGAGCTCTTCGCCGATTTTGCGGCATTCTCCGACGAGATCGCGATACGCCTCGGTGGCGGCAGCCGCGCGCAGGCATTTGCCGCGTACGGCAGTTTCGATGAATCGAGCATCGAGCTCACAGCACCGCGCGCGGTCATACACATGACGCTCGCCGGGCCTTGATATCTCCGCCTTGAGGGACGGCTGCGGTTTCTCTCCCCCGACCGCCAGCCGTTCCTCGGGCGTCTTCCTACGCTAGAGGCCTTTGGCTTTTGCCTCGACCCAAAAAGCTTCGAGCTCGTCTAACGAGAACGACTCCCACTGACGCCCGCTCGCGTTCACAGCGCGCTCGACGTACTCGAAGCGGGACTGAAAGCGGCGATTCGCGCCACGGGCCGCGACTTCGGGATCGATGCCGAGATGCCGACAGACGTTGACGAGCGCGAAGAATACGTCACCCATCTCCGCTTCGATCCGCTCGGGCTCACCTTCTGCAATGGCTTCGTCGAGCTCATCGATCTCCTCGCTGACCTTCTGTCGTGCGCCGCTGATATCCGGCCACTCGTAGCCGACCCGCGCCGCTCGCCGGCCGAGCTTCTCGCCGCGCGTCAGCGCTGGCAATGCGAGCGGAATCCCGCCGAGCACACCCTCGTCATCGCTACGCTCCTTCGCCTTTAGCGCCTCCCACGCGTCCGCCTGCTCATCGGCCGATGCGACTTCCGCATCGCCAAAGACGTGCGGGTGACGGCGCGTCAGCTTGTCGCAGATCGCCTCGACGACGTCGTCGAACGAGAACGCATCGATCTCCGAGGCGAGCTGAGAGTGGAAAACGACCTGAAACAACAGGTCGCCGAGCTCGCTCTTGAGTTCGTCGATCGCGCCCCGCTCGATCGCATCGGCAACCTCGTACGCCTCCTCGATCGTGTACGGTGCGATCGTCCCGAAGCCCTGCGCCCGATCCCACGGGCAGCCCGAGTCGGGGTCGCGGAGGTGCGCCATGATGTCACGTAATTTCTGTATATCCAATGTAACTAATTGTTTATTTTGATATAACGTCTTTGAAATTCATCAGAATCGATGCGGTCGCACCCCAGATATTGCGGCGGTCGTAGTTGAATTCGTAGACGCGGAACGCAACGCCCATGCGCTCCCGCACGCCGTGGACGACGTTGCCCGCGTCGAGGAAGAACGGCAGCGGCACGTCGAACACGACGTCGACCTCGTTGGCATCGGGAACGGGCTCGAACTTCGCATCGATGAACCCGACGATCGGTGTGATCAAGAAACCGGTGACCGTCAGAAAACTGTCGAGCTGCCCGACGACACTGACCGCATCGCCCGCAAGGCCGATCTCCTCATTGGCCTCTCGCAATGCTGCATCCTCAGGGCCCGCGTCGCAGGTTTCGAGCCGCCCACCCGGGAAGCTGATCTGCCCTGCATGCACGCTCAGGTGCTGGGCGCGCTGCGTGAATAACACGTGTAACTGACCTTCGCGCTCGATCAGGCCGAGCAGCACGGCAGCCGGTCGCCCGTCGCGCAACCGCGCCAGCAACTCCGTGGACGGCACGCCTTCGAGCTCGGCCAGCGTCCGCGCCATCGGATCGGCTGCTGGCTCGTACGCGGCGAGCCGTTCTTCGATGAGCTCACGCACGATCAGCGCGGGCAGCCGCCGTGGGTGGATGCAGCAGGGTCCAGCAACCGTTCGAGCTCCGCTTCGCTGAGATCGGTCATACGCGCCGCAACGACGCGTATCGGCTCGTCGTTCTGGTAAGCCGTCTTCGCGATTTCCGCGGCGCGCTCATAGCCGATAATCGGATTCAGAGCCGTCACGAGGATCGGGTTTCGTTCGAGTGCACGCGCGAGCTGCTGCTCGTTGACCGTAAATCCGTCGATCGCCTTGTCGGCGAGCGCTCGCGCGCCGGACGCAAGCAGCTCGATGCTCTGCAGCAAGTTGAAAGCGACGACGGGCAGCATGACGTTGAGCTGAAAGTTGCCGGATTGGCCGGCGACCGAAATCGTCGCGTCGTTGCCGATGACCTGCGCGCAAACCATCGCGACGGCTTCCGGTATCACCGGATTGACCTTGCCCGGCATGATGCTGCTGCCCGGCTGCAGCGCCGGCAGCGAGATTTCGGCGAGCCCGGTCTGCGGCCCGCTGTTCATCCAGCGCAGATCGTTGCAAATTTTCATCAAGCTGACGGCCGTCGTCTTGAGCTGCCCCGACAGCTCGACGGCCGTGTCCTGGCTGCTCAGCGCCTCGAAGTAGCTATCGGCCGGCCGGAATGCGATACCAGTACGGCTCGCCAGTGCAGCGGCGCAGCGCAGACCGAGCTCGGGATCGGCGTTGATCCCGGTGCCGACAGCCGTGCCGCCGAGCGCGAGACCGCTGAGCCGTTGCAGGGTGCCCGCAACGCGATAGTGGCTCGCGCGAATCTGCGTCGCCCATCCGGTGAGCTCCTGACCGAAGCGAATCGGCATCGCATCCATTAGGTGCGTGCGCCCGGTCTTGACGACGCCGTCGAGCAGCGCCGCTTTACGCTCGATTGTCACCGCCAGATGCTCGAGTGCCGGCAGCAGCGTTTCGGTCAGTGTCAGCGCCGCACTGACGTGGATGGCCGACGGCACGACGTCGTTGCTGCTCTGGCCCATGTTGACGTGATCGTTCGGATGCACGCCGGTGCTGGCCGCCTTGGCCGCCAAGCTTGCGATGACTTCATTGGCGTTCATGTTCGAGCTCGTTCCCGAGCCCGTTTGAAACACGTCGACCGGAAACTGGCTGTCGTGGTCGCCGTTGGCGACCGCCAACGCGGCGTCTTGAATCGCGCGAGCGATCGAAGGCTCGAGCAAGCTCAACTCGGCGTTCGCCGAAGCCGATGCCCACTTGATCAGACCGAGCGCGCGTATGAATGCGCGCGGCATCGTCAAGCCGCTGATCTGGAAGTTGTCGATCGCACGTTGCGTCTGCGCACCCCAACGCGCGTCGGCGGGCACATCGAGCTCGCCCATGCTGTCCCGTTCTCGTCGAAATTCGGTCGTCATTGCAGTTTCCTCGACAGCTCGACCGCGTGTGCGTGCCGGGCCCGGCCGGTCGGCTGGACCGCTGTCGCGCGGTGAAAGCGTGTATCATGCGGACTCGTTTCTTCCTTGTATAGGGACGTTTCCCGCGCCTCCGTGGATTTGACCCCCCTGACAGCGTTATCCCCGCTCGACGGCCGCTACGCAGCCAAGGTGAGCGCTCTGAGAGCGTATCTCTCGGAATTCGCGCTGATCCGCTATCGCACGCTCGTCGAGATTCGTTGGCTGCAGTTCCTCGCCGACGAGCCGGCAATCGAGGAACTGCCGCCGCTCGACCGCCCGGTCAACGACGTTCTCAATGCGTTGATCGACAACTTCTCGTTGAAGGACGCCGACGAGATCAAGAAACTCGAGCAGACGACGAACCACGACGTCAAAGCCGTCGAGTATTTCTTGCGAGCGCGCCTCGATGGCATTTCGAGCGCAGATAGAAATCTCGGGCCGTTCTTGCACTTCGCGTGCACGTCGGAAGACATCAACAACTTGGCTTATGCGCTGATGCTGCGCGATGCGCGCCGCAACGTGCTGCGCCCGCGCCTGAAGAGCTTGGCCAGCACGCTGCGCACGATGGCGCATGCGCACGCCAATCTCGCAATGCTGTCGCGCACCCATGGGCAGGCTGCATCGCCGACGACGCTCGGCAAGGAGATCGCCAATGTAGTCAGCCGCCTGGAGCGCCAGCTCGACCGCTTCAACGCCGTCGAGATCCTCGGCAAGTTCAATGGCGCGGTCGGAAACTTCAATGCTCACCTCGTCGCCTATCCGACGCTAGCCTGGCCGAATATCAGCGAGCGCTTCGTGCGTTCCGTCGGCCTCGAGCCGACGACGTATACGACGCAGATCGAGCCGCACGACTGGATCGCCGAATACGCCCATGCGTTGATCCGCTGCAATACGATTCTCGAGGATTTGTGTCGCGACATCTGGGGGTACATCAGCCTCGGCTATCTGAAGTCGCGGGTCGTCGCAGGCGAAGTCGGCTCGTCGACGATGCCGCACAAGGTTAACCCGATCGACTTCGAAAACGCCGAGGGCAATGCGGGAAGCTCGACGGCCGTGCTGGAATACCTGGCGCGCAAGCTGCCGGTATCGCGCTGGCAGCGCGATCTCAGTGACTCGACAACGCTGCGCACGCTCGGCGTGGCCTTGGGACACGCCCTGCTGGCGATCGAGTCGTGCCACAAAGGCCTCGGCAAGCTCGCCGCCGATCCGACACGGATCGCGTCGGACCTTGCCGCAAATCCCGAGGTGCTCGCCGAGGCGGTACAGACGGTCATGCGCCGCTACGGCATCGACGATGCCTACGAGCAGCTCAAGGGGTTGACACGCGGCCAGGCCATTACGGCCGACGCGCTCGAGTCGTTCGTCGCAGCGCTCGATATCCCCGTAGCCGAGCGTGAGCGCCTCCGGGGCCTCACACCGGACCAATATATCGGCCTGGCCGCCGATCTCGCCGCTCGAGTCTGAGCGCCGTGCCGCGACCGGGTAATGCGCGACAAAACGTGACACGGGGCACAGCACACGGGGCCCAAATTACGTAAAAATCCCAGAAATTACTGGACTTTCGACGCGCCTGAGACACTGAAGCTTCGCCGGCGCCAGCGGCACGAACGACGCCGCGCAAGTCCGCAAACAGGCGAATACATTATGCAGAGCATACGCAAGGATCTGGAGCGAGAGATCCTCTCGGGAAAGGACGAAGTACGCTCAGCGACCGCCAAGCTGATCCGTTATGCGAATCGCGGATTGGCTATTCTCACGCACGATCTCGATCCAGAGATCTACGATCACGATAAGTTTCTCGAGCCGCTGAAGAAGTTCATTCTGCCGCGCAGCTTCGCGCGTGTTCGGGTGCTGATCGTGCATCCGGAACGCACGATGAAGCTCGGCAATGAGTTCGTGACGATCGGCCGCCGGCTCAACAGCTACATCGAGATCAGGCACGTTAAGCCCGAGCTAAGAGATATCAACGACGCTTTTTGCATCGCCGACAAGCGCGCGATCGTCTACCGGGCCGACGCACAACGCTGGGAAGGCATGTTCGCGTCGGACCCGGCGGTTGCTGCGAGCTACCTGGAGCGCTTCGATCAGCTCTGGCTGGCTTGCGAGGTCGAGGTCGAGCTTCGCCAGCTGCACCTGTAAGACGCCAGAACCGTAAGATGACCGATCTCCGGCTGACAGTGCCTCCAACGACCGGCCGTGTCGATATCACCGTCGCCGCATCGATCGAGCTCGACGGCCGTTTCCTGACCGTCGAAGAGCGTGCCGGTGGACGACTCGTCTTCAATCAACCCGCCGGCCACGTCGAGCGCGGTGAGACGCTGATCGAAGCCGTGATCCGCGAGACTGCTGAGGAGACCGGTTTTGGCTTCGTGCCGAACGAGGTGCTAGGCATCTATCATTGGCACGATGACAGTGACGACCTGACGTACCTGCGCGTCGCGTTTCTCGGCGAGGCGACGCCGCCGACCGATGAGCCCGTGCTCGATGACGTCATTGTCGCGACACACTGGCTCAGTCGCGCGCAGCTCGTCGCCCAACAAGCCCGCTTACGCAGCCCGATGGTGCTGCGCTGCGTCGACGATCACGTTCGCGGCGCGCGTTTCCCGCTGACCTGTCTCAGTGAGCTCAATCTGGAGCGGCAGCTACGCGAAGTGGGCCCCTAAATACGCTCGACGTCGGCGGGGACAGCAAAAAATTGTCCAATCGTGTCTTTTTTGCCGCCTAGCGGCGCGCAAAAAAACTGTTTCCCGAGCTTTCAGCTGACGAACGAGCGTTCGCTACAGCGTCCCGCCGGGCTCTTAACGGGACTTTGCTACCATCCGCGCGTGATTCCCGCACCCCGAAACCGCACACGTGTCGTCGTCGCCCTGTCGGGCGGCGTCGATTCTGCCGTCGCCGCATTGTTGCTGCGCGATGCGGGCTATCGAGTCGAGTGCCTGCACATGACGAACTGGCGCGACGATGAGCACTGCACGGCCGCAGCCGATTACCAGGATGCGCGTCGCGTGGCAAAACAGCTCGACCTGCCGCTTCATAGGGTCGATTTTTGCGATGAGTATGCCGATAACGTCTTCGCTGCCTTCCTCGACGACTGTCGCGCCGGTTTGACGCCGAACCCGGACGTTCTGTGCAACCGCGAGATCAAGTTCGGGGCGATGAGCCACTATGCGAGGCGGCTCGGCGGCGACTGTCTCGCAACGGGTCACTATGCGCGCGTCGTTGCCAACGACGGCGACTACGAGCTCCACAAGGGTGCCGATGCGAGCAAGGACCAGAGTTATTTTCTGCACGCCGTACCGAGTGCGGCGTTGAGCAATGTGCTGTTCCCCCTCGGTGAGCTGACGAAGCACGAGGTGCGCCGCCGCGCGCGCGCAGCCCGTCTTGCGACCGCCGAGAAAAAGGACTCCACGGGCATCTGCTTTATCGGCGAGCGCCGCTTTCGACCGTTTCTCGCGACGTATCTCGCAACGACGCCGGGGCCGATTGAGGACCCGGACGGCCAAGTCGTCGGTGAGCACCAGGGAATCGCGTTCTACACGATCGGCCAGCGCCATGGCCTCGATATCGGCGGCCGACGCGGCTACTCGCAAGCGCCTTGGTACGTCGCCGACAAGAAACCGGAATCGAATACGCTGATCGCCGTGCAGGGGGCCGATCATCCACTGCTATTCAAGAACTGGCTGGCCGCCGAAGACGCACATTGGATCGGAACGCCACCGGCCGGCTGGCACGCCGGCGCGCCGGTCGCATGCCGAGCCAAGACCCGCTATCGGCAGGACAACCAGGCCGGCACGCTGATGCGGACCGGCGAGCACACGCTCGCGGTGACGTTCGATCGCCCCCAACGCGCGGTCACGCCCGGCCAGTACGTCGTGTTCTACGCCGGAGAGCGCTGCCTTGGCGGCGCGCGCATCGGTCAGACGGCAATGCAGGCGCAGGCGCTCGAAGCCGCGAGCTGATGCAGGCGCGCGATCCGACGGGGTCGAGATAGGCGCGCGCCGGCTTGCTATAATCCGCGCCCGCGAGCCCGGCTCCGGCACTCACTTTCGAGAGGATTCCCAATGATCAATAGCTTTGGCGCCCGCCAGTCCCTGACGGTCGGCGGCGAGAAATTCGACTATTTCCGACTCGGCTCAGTTGCGGACGGTCACGTCGAACGGCTGCCCTACTCGCTCAAGGTTCTGCTCGAGAACCTGCTGCGCCACGAGGACGGCGCGAACATCACGCCTGACGATATCGTCGCGCTCGCAAATTGGAACCCGACGGCCGAGCCCGATCAGGAGATCGCATTCACGCCGGCGCGCGTGATCCTGCAGGACTTCACCGGCGTGCCGGCCATTGTCGATTTGGCTGCGATGCGCGATGCGATGGTCAGGCTCGGCGGCAGAGCCTCGGCAATCAATCCTCTGTCGCCCGCCGAGCTCGTCATCGACCACTCGGTGCAAGTCGACAACTTCGGCACCGCGGACGCGCTCGCCGCGAACAACGCCATCGAGTTTCAACGCAATCAGGAGCGCTACGCATTCCTGCGATGGGGCCAAAACGCGTTTGCGAATTTCAAAGTCGTGCCGCCGAATACCGGCATCGTCCATCAGGTCAACCTCGAGTACTTGAGCCGCGTCGTGTTCGACTCCACGAAGAACGGCCAGCGCATGGCCTATCCGGACACGCTCGTCGGCACCGACTCGCACACGACGATGATCAACGGCCTCGGCATCCTCGGCTGGGGCGTCGGTGGCATCGAAGCCGAAGCCGCGATGCTGGGCCAGCCGATCACGATGCTGATCCCGCAGGTCATCGGCTTCGAGCTGAAGGGCCGCCTCGCCGAAGGCGCGACTGCGACCGACCTGGTCTTGACGGTCACGCAGATGCTTCGTGAAAAAGGCGTCGTCGGCAAGTTCGTCGAGTTCTTCGGTGACGGTCTCGCGCATCTGCCGCTGGCCGATCGGGCGACGCTCGGCAACATGTCGCCGGAGTTCGGCAGCACGTGCGCGGTCGTGCCGATCGATGACGAAACGCTGCGGTATCTCGAACTCTCGGGCCGCTCGCCGGATCAGATCAAGCTCGTCGAAGCATATGCCAAGGAACAAGGCCTGTGGCTGTCGGATATCGACGCGCAATACACCGATACGCTGAGCCTCGACCTCGACTCGGTGGAGCCGAGCTTGGCCGGCCCGAAGCGCCCGCAGGATCGTATCCCGTTGCGCAGCGCTGCGACGACGTTCGCCTCGGCGCTCTCCCAGGCGACCGAGGATCGCGGCTTGTCGGCGCCGGCGAGCCAAGCCGTGAATCGAGACGGCCAACAATTCGATCTCGCCGACGGCGCCGTGCTGATCGCCGCAATCACGAGCTGCACGAATACGTCGAACCCCGCCGTCATGGTCGGCGCCGGCATCCTCGCGCGCAACGCGATCGCCAAAGGTTTGCGGACGAAGCCGTGGGTCAAGACGTCGCTCGCGCCGGGCTCGAAGGTCGTCACCGATTACCTCGAGCGATCGGACCTGCTCGACGATCTCGAAGCCCTCGGTTTCAACGTCGTCGGCTACGGCTGCACGACGTGCATCGGCAACTCGGGCCCACTGCCCGAGCAGATCGCAGCGGCTGTCCAAGATGCCAATCTGATAGGCTGCTCGGTCGTCTCCGGCAACCGCAACTTCGAGGGCCGGATCCATCCGCTCGTGCGCATGAACTTCCTCGCATCGCCGCCGTTGGTCGTTGCCT
>JAHEEN010000262.1 GCA_024640685.1 Rhodospirillaceae bacterium | reverse complement strand
GCTATGGCGCCGTGACACAGAACGGTCAGGCCGAGGCTGTGCAAGGCCTGATCCTCGGCTTGCGTGGCGCAAATGCCGGGGACGTCGTGTCCGGCGCACGTGCGAAGCTCGAGGAGATCGCAGCGGCGTTGCCGGACGGGATGGGCGTCACGATTTTCTACGACCGCGGCAATCTCGTCTCGCGTGCCGTCGGCACGGTTGCGACCGCACTGTCGCAGGCTGTCGTGCTCGTGCTCGTGTTGCTCGTGCTGTTTCTCGGCAATCTGCGCGCGGCCGTAACCGTCGCGCTGGTGCTGCCGTTGTCCGCGCTGATCACGTTCTTGCTGATGGCGCTGTTCGATATGTCGGCCAACCTCATGAGCCTCGGAGGGCTCGCGATCGCGATCGGCATGCTCGTCGATGCGTCGGTCGTCGTCGTCGAGAATATCGCCACGCATCTCAATAAAGCTGTCGGTCGGCGGAGTCTGCCGCGCCTGCATTTGATTTATCGCGCCGTGCGCGAGGTCGCGGTGCCGGTGGCCGCGGGCACGGGGATCATCATTCTCGTGTTTCTACCGTTGCTGTCGCTGCAAGGGCTCGAGGGCAAGCTGTTCTCGCCCGTCGCGCTCACGATCAGCTTCGCGCTCGGCGGCTCCTTGCTGCTGTCGCTGACGCTGATTCCGGTCGTTGCATCGTTCTTGATGGGCACGGCGAAGCTCGAGGAGCCCTGGCTGCCGCGCAAGCTCGCGCGCGTCTATCAGCCTGTGCTGGCTAAGGCGCTCGTGCACGGCAACGGTGTGATCGCCGGCGCCGGTGTGCTGATCGTGCTGGCCGGGGTTGCGTATTTTTTTATTGGTAAGACGTTTCTGCCGACCATGGACGAGGGCGACATCATCGTGCAGCTCGAGAAGCTGCCCTCGATTACGCTGGCCGAGTCGGTCGACGTGGATCTCCGGGTCGAGCAGGCGATCCTCGAGCGCGTGCCCGAGGTCACGCGTATCGTCGCGCGCGTCGGCTCCGACGAGATCGGCATGGATCCGATGGGGCTCAATGAATCCGACATGTTCATGGTGCTGAAGCCGCCGTCGCAATGGCGCATGAATACGAAAGCCGCGCTGATCGACGAGATTCGGCAGGTCCTCGACGAGTTTCCGGGGGTCGCTTATGGCTTTACGCAGCCCATCGAGATGCGCACGTCGGAGATGCTGACCGGTGTGCGTGGCGATGTGGCCGTCAAGCTATTCGGCCCCGATTTGGCCGAGCTCTCGCGTCAAGCCGATGCGATCGAAACCGTGCTGCGCGACGTGCCGGGCAGCGAGGACGTGTTCGTCGCGCGCAACAGCGGCGTGCAGTATCTGAATCTGCGCATCGATCAGACCGCCGCGGGCCGACTGTCGATGCAGACCGACGATCTGCAACGCATGCTGCGCGCGCATATCGAAGGTTTGCCCATCGGCATCGTTCAGGAAGGCGTGCGTCGCACGCCGTTGCTGATCCGTGCGGGCGAAAGTCTGCGCGGCTCGGCGCAGGGGTTCACGGCAATGCCGCTCGCACTCGACGCCGGTATCACCGTGCCTGTGAGTGCCGTCGCCGGCGTAGACCGCGTCGAAGGCGTCGTCTCAGTCGCGCGCGAGCGCGGACAACGCTTCATCGTAATCCGCTCGAACGTCGTCGACCGCGATCTCGTCGGTTTCGTCGATGAAGCGCGGCAACGCGTGGCGGACCAGGTCGATCTGCCGGCCGGGTATTTCCTGCAGTGGGGCGGGCAGTTCGAAAACCAGCAACGCGCCGCCGCGCGGCTCGCACTCGTCGTGCCGGTATCGCTGGGGCTCGTGCTATTGCTGTTGTTCTCGACATTTGGCTCGCTGCGTCAGGCACTGCTCGTGCTGATGAATATTCCGTTTGCGTTGATCGGCGGCGTATTCGGATTGCTCGTGACGGGCGAGTACTTGTCGGTGCCGGCTTCCGTCGGTTTCATCGCGTTGCTCGGTATCGCCGTGCTCAACGGCGTCGTCATGGTTACGCACTTCAATCATCTGCGCGCAGCTGGCGGGCTGTCGCTGCGCGAAATTGCACAGCGCGGCGCCGAGCGCCGCTTGCGGCCGGTGCTGATGACTGCGATGAGTACGGCGTTCGGCTTGCTGCCATTGCTGGTCACGACCGGGCCCGGCTCCGAGATCCAGCGGCCGCTCGCGATTGTCGTGATCGGCGGATTGATTACCTCGACGCTGCTGACGTTGATACTGCTGCCCATCCTTTATGAGCGTTTCGGTCTCGCGCAAAACGAGCGCCTTGCAATTGCTGAGGGGGCGCCATGAACGAACCATCCATGCCATCCAACGTTATCGTGACGCTGAACATCGTCCCGGCGCTCGAGGAACGCGTCGTCGATTGGCTGCTATCGCGCGGTGACGGCGGCTTCACGAGCCGCGCCGCGCACGGCCACAGCTCACACCACGATTTGCTGTCGGCAGCCGAGCAGGTCAGCGGACGCCAACGTCGGCTCGAGTTCGAGGTCGAGCTCGCTGTTGCCGAGCTCGACGACTTCGTCGCCGAGCTCAGCGACGCATTCTTCAACGCTGATCTCTACTACACGGTCGTGCCCGTGCTAAGGTCCGGCCACCTCGGCGAATGAAATTTCGTTGAGATGCGTGGCGCTTGCGTCAGCGCCCACACTGCGCCTTTACCACATCGGCCCGACGGCAACGCGTTTACCGGCCACCGTATGGCTCTCGGCCATGTCGACGACGGCGATCGCGTAATCGTCCTTGTGCAGCAGGCTCGAGCCGTTGCGATCGAATAGCGTCTCTTGGTCGCCGAGCCGGTAGCGGTCCATGACGACTCCTTCCTGCATGATCGAGCCATAGGCGGCCGACATCACGACCCAATCGAATCCTGACGAAGCCCGATACGCATCGAGTGCAAGCTGGTGTCCCTGGAACAGGCCGTGTACGAACGTGCCGGGCTCAATGTCGAGGGTGTCGAATACGCGTACGCCGTCTCTCAGCAGTGACGTGCCGCTGCCCACCTGGAGCACGTACGGCGTAGCGGCACGGAGACGCGATGCAGCCTCGATATAGGCCTTCGCGCCGAGGAATGCGGTCGCAGTTTCGGGCGAATTTCCTTCGCCGACACCGCCGACGGCGATGATGACCGTGTCGGCACCCGTGACGGTCTCGATGATCGAATCCGGGTCGGTGATATCGCCGCGCACCGCCGAGAAGTTCGGGTTGGCGTTTTGTAGCTCACTAGGGTTGCGCGTAACGCCGATCACCTCGTGGCCGCGCTCGAGCGCTTCGGCGACAATCAGCATGCCTAGATTGCCGCTTGCGCCATAGACGACGAACGTGTCCGCGAATGCGCTCGACGCGAACGGGCCGAGCAGGCAGAGTGAGGCGAGGGTGGCTAGACATAAGTCCGATCCGCGGCGTTCCATCCTGGCTCCTTCTTATCGGGGGCGATCACGGCCCACAATAGCCGCCTCGGACTCGAAGTCAACTCACGTGCGCGGTCCGACTGTCGCATGACTTGAGTTAGCGGGGATTGCCTGGAAGACTGCGAGCGATGTCACAAGAACTCTATCGACAGCTGCCGGCCATCGATCAGTGGCTCGGCTCAGAAGCCGGCAAGGCGCTGAGCGCCGAGTTCTCGACGCCGGAAGTCACCGCGGTCATGCGCGATCACCTGACGTCGGTGCGCGCGGCACTCGACAACGGCCTCGAGGAGCTGCCGTCGTTCGACAGCCTGGATTGCATTGCGTTGCTGCGCGCGCAACTGCTCGAGCACCGGCTACCGAGCTTGCGGCGCGTTATCAACGCGACGGGCATCGTCATCCATACGAATCTAGGTCGTGCGCCGTTGGCGGACGAGGCCATCGCCGCTATCGACGCCACTGCGCGGGGTTACTCGAACCTGGAGCTCGATCTCGACACCGGACAGCGCGGTGTTCGCTATCAGCATGTGGAAACATTGCTGCGGCGGCTTACCGGCGCCGAAGCCGCGCTCGTCGTCAACAACTGTGCGGCGGCAGTCGTATTGGCGCTCGACACGCTCGCGCGCGACCGCGACGTCGTGATCTCGCGCGGCGAGCTCGTCGAGATCGGCGGCTCGTTTCGGATTCCGGACATCCTCGCGAAGAGCGGCGCGCGCATGGTCGAGGTCGGTACGACGAACAAGACACGGCTCAAC
>JAHEEN010000261.1 GCA_024640685.1 Rhodospirillaceae bacterium | reverse complement strand
CCGAGACCGGAGCCGACGATGCGAGTCGGATTGCCGAGCGCGCCCGTCGGACTGTTGCCGAGTCACCGATTCAGGTCCGGGAAGGGACGTTGACGGCGAGCGTCAGCATCGGGCTGGCTGCACGGCACAAGGGTACCGACGTATCGGTCGACATGCTCCTGAAGCAAATCGACGAGGCGCTGATCGCGTGCAAGCGCGAAGGGCGCAATCAGGTCCGACTCGCGAGCTGATCTTCCCACGCGGCCGACTGCGACGTCCGTCGCCAGCGAGTCCGTTCGAATTCCCCGTTAGATACCTGTCCGGAGCAGCTCGCCACAGCCCGTGTGGTGCGTCAGGCGTCGTTGCAGCGCCGTCATTGAAAGGGTTTCAGGGCTAGCGTATCGTTCGCCGTTGTGCGTTGAGCACGGGCTAGAAGCTAACGAGCCGCCTCGCGTCGCGGCTCCAAATAACGAGTTTCGACCCAGTTCCACTCTCGGGGGTATTCCGCCATGAATTCGAAGGTGTTCGACACCGGACTGCGACTATCCACAATTGCCTGCGCAATCGCTGCGTTGATCGCGTGCGGGCAAGAGCAGATGCCGGCTGCAGATACGATGGAACCGGCTGCGGCGCCGGCAGCGCCAGCTCCCGAAGCTGAAACTGCTGCCGTCGACGTTTCAATCGCGATGCCGCCGGATTCGATTCCGTTGTACTCGACCGATAGCATTGCGCGAAAAGGGTTCTACTATGCCGGTGGCGACTATGTCGGAGATCCTCCGGTCATGGGCGGGCAAATGTATGTCGATGTCTGGGAGCCCGCCGAAATCACGCAGCCCTATCCGATCGTTCTATTCCATGGCAACGGCCAGACTGGTGTCGATTGGCAGCAAACCCCTGATGGCCGTCCCGGCTGGGCCTATTACTTGATGGAGCACGGCTATGTGATCTACATGGTCGATTACCCGGCCCGTGGGCGGTCGGCCTATATCCCGGGCGGCGTCCACGGCGATCTCGGCATCCGCACGGCAGAGCAGCTCGAGACGATCTGGACGAACGTCGGCGAGAAAGGCAACTTCCCGCTCAAGGACAATCACACGCAGTGGCCCGGTGGCGGACACCGTGGTGATCCGATCTTCGATACGTTTATCAAGTCCCAAGTGCAGTTCGCCGGTCGCAGCACGGAGATGGCGCGCTTCGCGACGATAGAGCTCCTCGACGAGATTGGCACGCCGGTCATCCTGATGACTCATTCGCAAGGTGGCGGCGTCGGTTGGGGCGTTGCCGACGCCCGCCCGGATCTCGTCGCGGCGATCGTGACGATCGAGCCCGGCGGCCCGCAGATCAGTCCTGTCGATACGGCCAACGTGGCCTATCGAGATCGCATCGGCAATGCCTGGGGGCCGACGAATTACCCGTTGACCTATGACCCACCCGTCGCGGATCCTGCGGAAATCGAAACCGTTCTCGAAGAGACATCCGACCAGCCGGGCGAGATCCCCTGTTACATGCAGGTAGAGCCTGCTCGCAGACTAGTCAACTTGGCGGACATTCCCGTGTTGGCGATTTCCGCCGACGGCACGTATCACCGCGTCTTCGATGCTTGCATTCCCAAATGGCTCAGTCAGGCCGGTGTCGATGCCGAGTTCGTCCGACTCGAAGATGTCGGTATCAGTGGCAACGGGCACATGATGATGCTCGAGCTCAACAGCGACGACATCATTGCGTTCCTTGACGGCTGGATTCAGGAGAACGTCGACTAAATCCGGATCGGTCGCGAAGAGATGTTCAACTAATTATCGTGCTTCTAGGAGACTGTTTTATGCGAGGGCGAGTACAGAGTGTGGCGTTGGGTGTATCGGCCGTAATCGTAATTGCCGCGATTGCGAGCGATCCGGCTACCGCACAGCGTCGCGGTCAGAACGATTTCACGGCCGTGACGGGCGTCAAGGGCGGGCAGGAAATGTTTGGCCCGTACGATGTCGATGCCGATTGGCCACGCGATATCTCGACACTGCCGGGGCATCAGGACTGGACCTGGGGCGCCGGCCAGAGCGTGTTCGCAGAGAGCCCGGACAAAATTTTCGTGCTGTTCCGCGGCGAGCTGCCGAATGTTCCGCGCCCGCAAGCGTTCGTCAAATACGACGGCGACGGGCCCGGAATCTCTTTTCCGACTGCGCAGGTGCCGTGGCGCAATGCGTCGGTCGGTATGCGGTCGAGTCTCCCGGGCGCACTCGACGGCGACGACAACGATCGCGGCGTGCATGGCCTCGATCATCGCTGGGAGCACTGCTTGGTCGTCGTCAACGGCGAAGGCGAGATCATCGAGGAGTGGACACAATGGGACAGCCTGTTCCGCCGGCCGCACTTCGTCGCGATCGATCCGTGGGATCCTGAGAAACACGTCTGGGTCGTCGACGATTATCGGCACGCGATCTTCAAGTTTACGAACGACGGTAGTGAGCTCGTGCAGACGATCGGGATTCCGAACGAGCGCGGCAACGACGAGAGTCACTTCTATCGTCCGACGTTCTTGGCATTTACCGAGGAGTTCATGTTCGTCGCGGACGGCTATGCCAACACCCGCGTCGTCAAGTTCGACAAAGACGGCAATTTCTTGCTGACGTGGGGTCAGCCCGGCGAGCGCGGCGGCCAGGAGACGCGACCAGGCTATATGAACAACGTCCATGGCGTAGCAGTCAACATCGACGACGAGCTCGTTTACGTCAATGACCGAGCCAACAACCGCGTGCAGGTCTTCGACTACGATGGCAACTACCAGGACGAGTGGAGCTTTGGGCCTGAGCCGACCGATATTCACTTGCTCTATATGGGCGAGGACAACGTGCTGTGGGCGGCTGATCGCGCGACGTCGAAGATTCTCGGCTACAACCAGAACGGCGAGCTGATCTACTCGTGGGGAATATTCGGAGACTTTCCGGGTGCCTTTTTTGGTGTGCATGCGATGAGCGTCGACCAGGACGGTAATTTCTACGTAGCCGAGGTCGGCGGTGGGCGGGTGCAGAAGTTCACGCCGCGCGCCGGCGCGCGACCGGAGACGATGCTCGGCAAGCCACACTACGCGGCGTGGCAGTGAGACGAGTCTCGCGATGGGCTGCGTAGCGAAAATTGAGGGGCGCAGCAGTGCTGCGATGACCGGGCAACGAGCCCGGAAGGACATTCGATGATGAAAACTAGATCTGTATCGTCACTGCTGGCGTGTATCGCCGGTTTCGGGTTGTCGGCCAGCGTGCTCGCGCAGCAAGCGCGTCCGAACGCTAACATTCCGATGATGTCGCTCGAGAACGTCGCGTATCACGGCTTCTTCTACGCAGGCGGTGAGTACGTTCGCGAGGGTGACGAAGCGACGATGGGCGGGGCGATGTACGTCGAGGTCATGGTGCCGCGCGAGATCCGCCATCCGTACCCGATCGTCTTGTATCATGGCGCCGGCCAGACCGGCGTCGATTGGCTGCAGACGCCCGATGGGCGTCCGGGCTGGGCCTACGACTTTCTCGAGATGGGCTACGTCGTCTATCTCGAGGACTATCCGGGGCGCGGGCGCTCGGCCTACGTGCCGGGCCACGATGGCCAGCTCAATATTCGCAATGCCCCGAATCTCGAGCAGATCTTCACGGCATCCGCGGCGACTGCGGACTTTCCGCAGGCGTCGAAGCAGACGCAGTGGCCTGGCACGGGCCGCATGGGCGATAAGATCTTCGACGACTTCAATAAGACGCAAGTCCAGTTCATGGGCGGTCAGGACGGTCCGGCCGTCGCGGCGAACATTGCACTGCTCGACATGATCGCAAGCCCGGTGATCCTACTGACGCATTCGCAGGGCGGCGCATTCGGCTGGCCGGTCGCGCAAGCGAGGCCCGATCTCGTCAAGGCGATCGTCACGGTCGAGCCAGCTGCACCGCCGATTCGCGGCGTCAACACGTCGGAGGTGGCGTATCTGGACCGTGGCGGCTTGCGCTACGGCATCAGTAACTACCCGATCGCGTACGATCCGCCGATCAGCGACCCATCGGAGCTTGCCGTCGAACTCGAGCCGGAGCCACAAGGCCCAGGTCTCGTACCGTGCTACCGCCAGGTCGAGCCAGCCAGAAAACTCGCTGGCCTACAGGACATCCCGGTGCTGTTTTTGAACGGCGAGGGCGGCTACCACCGGATCTTCGATCACTGCTTGG
>JAHEEN010000260.1 GCA_024640685.1 Rhodospirillaceae bacterium | reverse complement strand
CGTCGATGTCAGCGAGGTCGATACGTCGATCGAGCTTTTCGGCGAGCAGTATCCGCTGCCGATCATGATCGCGCCGGTCGGCAGCCAACAGGCGTTTCATCCGGACGGCGAGCCCGCCGTGGCACGTGCGGCCAACACCAAGGGCGTTGAGCAGATTTTGTCCACGGTGACCTCTTACCCCGTCGAGGAGGTCAATGCGGCGCGCGGTCGGCCCGTCTGGTACCAGCTTTACACGTTGCCGGAGTGGCGGGACACGCTGGCGATGGTCAAGCGTGCGGAAGGCGAGGGTTGTCCCGTGCTTGCCGTGACCGTCGATCTCCCGGTCAGCAATCGCGAGATCCTGGCGCGCCATCGCCGAGATACGAACGCCGAGTGTCAGGCCTGCCACGCGCCGGATGCCGGCGTGATACCGCCGAAGCCGATGACGAACAGCGTGCCGATCAATACGCGCTTCGTCGACTGGGATTACATCGACCGGCTCCGCGATGCGACGTCGATGCGCATCGTCTTGAAAGGCATCGTCGCTGCCGAGGACGCCCATCTGGCGATCGAGCACGGCGTCGACGGCGTCATCGTCTCGAATCACGGCGGTCGTGCCGAGGATAGCGGGCGAGGCACGATCGAGTCGCTGTCGGAAGTCGTCGATGCAATCGACGGACGAATCCCGGTCATTGTCGACGGCGGCTTCCGTCGCGGCACGGATATCTTCAAGGCATTGGCGCTCGGCGCCGACGCCGTAGCGATTGGCCGCCCGTACATTTGGGGCCTTGCGGCGTTTGGTCAGGAAGGCGTCGAGACCGTGATCGATATTCTCAAGCGTGAGCTCGAGATCGTCATGCGGCAGGCTAGAACGCTGCGCATCGCCGACATCAATCGGGGCTATATCGTCTGAGTGTGGCAGGCGGACGAGCGCGTCCGATCCTCGAATGGTAGTTACGCGTCGGTCTGCGTGCCGAACGCCTGTCGCTCGCGTTCCTCGATGTCGGCGCGCATCGCATGTTGCTGCTCGCGATTGATCGGGTAGCCGAGCAACATGATTACGACACACGTATAGGCCAGCGCCGGCAATCCTACGACCAGATATCGCAAGTTGCGGACAGCTTCGGCGCTATTCGCGTCGCCGATTTCGGGATCGAAGCCGACCAAGCCCAGCAGTGTCAGCGCGATGAAGACCGTCAGGCCGGCAGCGATCTTGCTCGATGTCTGCAATAAGGAATAGTAAAGGGCCATGCGCTCCGAGCCGCTCTGCACGTGATCGTGATCGCAGACGTCGGCCATCATCGCCCGCGGTAGAAACTCGAGCGCCGATGAGTTTGCGCCGACGAACATGAACGCAATGGCTGCGAGCACGACGTTACCCTCGGGTAGTAACAGCAGCAGCAGCAGCGTTCCCGCGCCGATCACCATCGATGCCTGCATTGCGCCGTGCTTGTGCCAGCTCTGCGACAGCTTGATCCAAAGCGGCAAGAACACGAGTCCGCCGACGATCAAGCAAGCGAGCAGCAGACCCAGCCAATCTTCTAGGCCGAGCGCGTAGGTCACGAAGAACACGAACAACGCCTGCAGAAGGACCCAAGAGAAACCGAGCGTCGCATTGGCAATCAGCACGCGCAGCAGCGGCATATTGCTGAACACGAGCGCGGCGCCGCGCTTGAAGCCGAGATGTGGGCGATTCGGTGTCTTGCGCTCGGGCAGGCTGCCGAGACAGATCATCGACGTCAGCGGCAGCAGCACGATCATGAACCAGCCGATCGCCGCGGTCTTCTCCGTATAGGTCGGCGTGGCAACGCGCTCCATGATCGCCGGCACGAGCGCCATCAAGATCGCGCCGATCATCGACAAGACCTGCAGCAGACCCGTGATTCGCGAGCGCCGGTCGTAGTCTCGCGACAACTCGAGTGCCCACGATGTATGGCTGATCGTCCATGCCGACCAGCCGAAGTACAGAATACAGAGCCAGGAGAAAAGGAACAGCGCGCTCACCGACTCAGGCGGAATGTACAGCATGAAAACTGCCAGCATCAGGATCGGCGTCGACAGCGCGAGCCACGGCCGGCGACGGCCCCAGCGCGTGCTGTAGCTGTCCATGAACAGGCCCCAGCTGGGCGCGACGATGACGTCGACGATCTTCGCCAATAAAAACACGGTACCGACTGTTGCCGCCCCCAAGCCTTGCTGCTCGGTATAAAACGCGGGTAAGAACACGAAGACCGCCGTCACGAGCGCATTCAGACCCAACGAAGGCAACGAGAAGCCGATCATGTTCGGCAGCTTGGCCGTGATCTCTCCGTGGGCGAACTTGCTGCTGCTGGCGCTTTGCATCCGTGTGGGTTTCGTCGCAGCGGCTATCGCTGTTCTCGAGGCTGAATCCACTCGGCACCTTACCTGACGGACTCGCAAAAGTTAAACTAACGATCATTCGAACTCAGCGTGCGCCGCGTGTAAGACGGCGGATCGTGCGCGACACCCCACTGCGTTCTGGAGGACATCTTCGATGACGACGCCTCGCATCACTGGTCTGACACCGGAGACCGCCACCGGCCGGGTTGCCGAAATTTTCTCCGAGACGATCCGGCAGTTCGGCACCGTCAGCAATTTTTCGAGAGTCATGGCGCTCGCGCCGGGTGCGCTCGAAGCCTGGATGACGGCGAATCGCGGAATCCGCATGCGTTATCTCGACGAGGACGAGGAGTTCTTGAAGGTCGAGCAGGCCGTAATCATCCGCACGTCTAGCCAGAATCAATCCGAGTATTGCTTGCTTCACAACATCGACCTCGGTGCCGAGGCGGGGCTGACGAATGAGCAAATCGCGGCGATTCAAAAGGACGACTACGAGACTGCCGAGTGTCTCGACGAGCGAACGAAGGCGGCCATCGCATGGGTCGATGCCGTAACGGACCTCAAGGCGAAGGCCGACAATGCGGCTTTCGAGCGTATGCAATCGCATTTCGACGACCAACAGATCGTCGAGCTGACCGTATTGTGCTGCATGTGGAACTTCTCGAACCGATTTACCGAGGCGCTCCACATCCCGCCGGAGCCGCCGGAGAAGCGTTTGCGGTTCCGACCGCGCGTCGCGGTAACGGCTTAGCGGCGACCTATTCCAATCACCGACACCAGGAGCCTCGCTGCCGATGAACGATGCCGGCCACGATCACGAGCCAGTCAGTCAGTGTTTCCCCGAGCTCAAAAAAGTCACGCTCGAGCGGGAGGCACGTTATATCGAGGACCCGCAGGCTAAGGCGCCACAGGGGCCGCAGTCGACGGTCGAAGTCTCGGTGCGCTCGGTCGGTAAGCTCAACGAGCTTGCGCGCAGCGACAAGTCCGGCCGCAATTGGGTCATCAGCGAGCCACCGCACGTCGGCGGCCTCGCAAATGCGCCAACACCGCTCGAGTATCTGTTGAGCGGCGCGCTCGGTTGCTTCGCTGCCGTGTTCGCGTTTTACGCAGCTAAGTGGGATGTAGCGTACGAGACATTCGTCGCCTCGGCGAAAGCCGAGCTCGATGTCAGGGGGCATATGATCGAAGATGCACCGCCGTCCGGCTTTCGACGCGTGACGATAGCGATCACGGTCGGCGTTGCCGGTGAGCCCGATCGCGCTGCATTGGAGCGCGTGCTCGATGCCTCGATGCGAGGGTGCCCGGGGATATCGACGCTACGCGATCCGGTCGAGTTCGAGACGGCGTTGAGCGTCCATACGGTCTGACTTACAACGCGGAGGGAACAATGCCAGTCATCGTTCGGGAGGCGGAGGTCAGCGCGCAGCCGGTTAGTGTCGGCGTGACGCGCCAGTCGCTGCTCTCACCTGAGAACACCGGTTCGGACAACGTGCTACTCGACGTATTGACGTTCGAGAACGGCGCGACGTTCGAAATTGCATTGAGCGACGATACGTTCGGCTGGGCGCAAGTGCTCGAGGGTGCAGGCTCGCTGACCGGCTACGCGCAGACGCTGGAGACCAGCGGCGTAACGTATTTTCCGTTGGGCTACACGGGCGCGTTCAGCGCTTCGGTCGACGGCACGCGCGTGCTGCTAGCCACGGTCCCGCAAGCAGGGCGCTTCGATTCCGACGTCGCCGATACACCGGCGCAGCTGCAGACAACCGACTGGACGCACGAGCCCGTGCTGCAGTCCGAGCACGATGCGCGAACGCGTATTTACATGGCGACGCGGACGTTGACCGGCACGAGCG
>JAHEEN010000259.1 GCA_024640685.1 Rhodospirillaceae bacterium | reverse complement strand
TAACCATGGCACTGCCAGCAGCCGTACTCGACGAAGCGGTCGCGACCGCTCGCGTTCGACTGCGCAGCGCTTGGCAGCTGCACGCAGAGTCCGAGGACCGCGGTGACAACTGCTCCGCCCAACAAAGCCGACTTGAGTCGCATCCGACGACTCCCGATCAGCGCGGTTGCGCGACGACGTCGATCAGCACGGGCACGCCCTGCTCGACCATCGCAACGCCTTCGCGCAACGCCGGCGCCAAGTCTTTCGGATCCTCGATCGGCCCGGCTGTCCAAACGCCTAAGCTCTTGCCGAGCGCCGCGTAATCGATCGGCGGATCGTCAATCGTGTTACCGATGCGCGCTGCGGCGCCGTCGAGACCACGTCGCCGTCGCGCGGACATGCGCTGCAGATGCATGACCTCTTGATGATAAGCGCGATTGTTGTGCATGACCGACAGCAACGGAATGTTGTGATGCGCCGCCGTCCACAGAATGCCCGGCACATACATCAGATCGCCGTCGTTCTGGAAGTTCACGGCGATGCGGCCGTGCTCGCGGTGCGCGAGTGCCGCGCCGACCGCGGACGGACCGCCGTAGCCGACGCCGGCACCGCCGGAGCCGCCGATGTGGTGGTAGTGGCGCTCCATATCCCAAAGATCGAACTGCCACGTGAAGAACTGTTGCGAGACGAGCGCCCAGTCCTTGTCCTTAACTGCGTCGTAGGTCTCCATCGCGATGCGCGCGGTGCTGACAGGGCTCGCATTCCAGCCGTAGCGGGCCGAGTCGAGCACCTGCTCACGACGCCGCGCATGCGCCTCGCGCCAGCGCTGCTCGCGCTCGGCCAATGCCGAACGCCGATTGCGCGGCATTGCGCCGCGCACGGCTTCGATCAGCGACGGCAGCGTCGCCTGCGCGTCGCCGGCAATCGACAGGTCCGCGTCGAAGTACCGCTGGAAGTTCTGGTAGTTCGACTTCATGAACAGATCGTTGACGCCGATCGTGACGATCCGCGCGTCCGGACGCACGATGCGCTGTGAATCCTTGTGGGCGATGTCGCGCACGGAGTTCACGATACCGAAGACGTCGTTGAGCTCGAGGCCCAAAATCACGTCCGCGCTCGAGAGCGCGCCGCGACCCTGATTCAGGTAATGCGTATTCGGGAAGTTCATGCGCCCGCGTCGGTCGACGACCGGTGCTTGCAACGCTTCGGCAAGCTCGACGAGCAAATCGACACCTTCCTGGTCGTGCGCCATGCGGTCGACGACGATTGCCGGTGACTCCGCTTCGGCGAGCCATCGCGCCGCCTGCTCAATGGCATTGCCGTCGCCACGCGGCGGCTGCGTCGGGCTCAGCCGCGGCACGGACAAGTGACCATGTCCGTCGGCCGCCTCTTCCTGAAGATGGCCATCGCAGACGATCGCGACCGGCCCCGCCGGCGGCGTCATCGACAGCTTGTACGCGCGAACCATCGACTCGCCGAAATGCGGCAACGACACCGGCATATCGTCCCATTTGATGTAGTCGCGGATCGGTCGCACGCAGTCCGTTGCCGAGTGAGCCCACTCGACGCCGAGGCGCCGCTGTGTGGCGTCAAGGTGGTTACCGGCGATGATCACGACCGGCGCGCGGTCGCACCAGGCGTTGTAGACGGCCATGCTCGCATGCTGAACGCCCACGGTGCCATGACACGCCACGGCGAGCGGTTTGCCGGCGACCTTGTAGTAGCCGTGCCCCATCGCGATGGCCTGCTCCTCGTGCGTGCAGGTCAGAAGCTCAGGTTTAGAGTTGCCGCCGTAGTTGACGAGCGACTCGTGCAACCCGCGGAAGCTCGAACCGGGGTTCGTCGCGACGTAGTCGATATTGAGGCTCTTGAGCACGTCGATCATGTAGTCGGAGCCCGGGTTGTCGACGAAGTACTGATCGTGCTCGGCGTCGGTGTATTCGTCCGGTGTGCCGAGATCGGCCAGCCGCTGTGCCTCCGACGGGGGTGCGGCCACGTCGTTAGCGGCTGTGGCCTGGCCCTTGGCCGTCGTGGCCGTGCCGAGCGCAACGCCGGTTGCGCTGACTCCCGCGAGGAACGTCCTGCGGTCCAAACGGGTCTCGTCGGTCTGTTGCTCCGGGCTATCTGGCGTCTTCTTGGTCACGAGCCTATCTCCCCATCGAGGCAGTAGAGACAACAGAGAGTACGAGAACATATCGCGCCCGTCGAGTCCGAATCGGCGCCTTCGAGCCGACGTTTCTGCCAGCCGATGCGAAACGCGGGCGCGGGCCGCGACTTCGGCAGGCCGTCCGGAGACAATCAATATTTAATACAAGGACTTATAGTGGACCACCGACGATCGCCACCGATCCCTCCCGCGCTTCGATGGCGACCCGCTGTTGGGACCGTAATCGGTGCACCGAGCAGTCGACGCAGCGCTTTCCGGCGACGCGAGGGCAACATCCGTAATGTGACTCAATTCGGCGCCGTAAGCCGGCAATGCCACATAAGCTTCCGTCTTTCGAGGACGAAGCATCATGAGAGAGCTTCAAGCCAAACAGCTATTCGACAAGCTGCGCGCCAAGGTCGCGAAGACCGACCGCGGCGACGTTGACGAGACTGACGAGGTCGACGAGCGCGACGAGGCGATCGCGCGGCTCGAGCGCGAGATCGAAGCTGAACGGGATAACGCGGTCGCGCTGCGTAAAACGATCGACGAGCAACAGTTTCGTATCGACGTCCTCGAGCAAAGCTACTCGAAGCAACTCGACGATGCGCGCGCCCGCGCCGAGAAGGCCGAGTCGGCGCTAGAAGCCGAGAAAGCGCGCTCAGCCGAGCTCGAAACGCTACGCGATACGTTGACGGCCGAGCGCGATACCGCGCAGCGAGATCTCAAACGCATGACCAGCCGCGAGCACGCATCCGTATCTTTCGGACGACCCACTGCAGCGAGCGCGGCAGTTCCTGTAGCAGCACAATCGGGGCCCGATCAGGGCGCGTCGATCGAAGAGATTCTTGCCGAAGCGCACGTCGTCGATCCGCTCGATCAGGCGCGTCAGCGCCTCGTGACCAACGGCCCTTCGGCGCCCGAGACGCCGAGCGACGACGACGATCTCGAGGACATGCTGTCCCCGGATGCCGTATTCACCGGCACCGACGACGACTGAGCTGTCCCTCTGCCCTGCGCCCGGATGGCGAAAAATCGGGCGTCAGCGAAACGGGGCGAGTGTCACCACCCCCGGTGCCGGCTTGCGCCGAGCAAGACTCCGGCGGTATCGTCCGCGCCGCAGATGCAACCGAGAAGTCGATGAGCGAGTCTTCAGAGCCTACAGTGACGCTGGGTTGGCGGGAGTGGGTCGGCCTTCCGGAGCTGGGTATTCGTCGCATCAAGGCGAAGGTCGATACTGGTGCACGCACGTCGGCGCTGCACGCGTTCGACGTCAAAGAGATCGAGCGCGACGGCGCCGCGTGGGTCGTGTTTCGAATTCATCCGAAGCAGCGTGACCTGGCGACCGAGATCCTCTGCGAGGCGCCGATCGTCGATCGCCGTATCGTAACGGACTCGGGCGGTCACAAAGAGCTGCGGCACGTCATTAAAACCGCCGTCGAGTTCGGCGAGCGCCGCTGGACGATCGAGATGACGTTAACCAACCGAGATGACATGTTGTTCCGCATGCTGCTTGGGCGCTCCGCGATACGCGGCGGCGTGCTCGTTGATCCGAGCCGATCGTTCTTAACCGGGCGGCGACGGCGATACAGGTAGAATCTTCTGAAACCGACGCGAATGACTCACTGACGTTCGCCTACGCACCAGCACCGAGCTAGGAGCTAACAATGAAAATCGTCATGATGGCTCGCAATCCAAACCTCTATTCGCACAAGCGTCTGATCGAAGCGGCGGAAACGCGTGGACACGAGATCGACGTCATCGATACGCTCAAGGTTTACATGAACATCACGTCCCATCAGCCGGACGTGCGTTACAGGGGTGAGCGCCTGACAGGCCACGTTGCGGTAATACCACGTATCGGCGCATCGGTGACGTCCTACGGGCTAGCCGTGCTGCGACAGTTTGAGATGATGGGGGTTTGGCCGCTCAACGAATCGGTTGCGATCGGCCGCTCGCGAGACAAGCTCCGCAGCCTTCAATTGCTTGCGCGCGCGGGCGTCGGCTTGCCCGTAACCGCCTACGCACATTCGTCGAAGCTCACCGACGACGTCATTAAGATCGCCGGCGG
>JAHEEN010000065.1 GCA_024640685.1 Rhodospirillaceae bacterium | reverse complement strand
CGTCCGGCCGCCGCCTGAGCCACTCGTCGGGCGTGCCGACGGCGACCATGCCCGGAATCGTCGGCAAACCTCGCCCTGCCGTCAGCCGTGTGCGCAGATCCTCGACCGACTCTGCGGTCAGCACGGCCAAGCGTTGCTCGGCGCGAACGATGGCCGCACGTGTCTGCGGCAGCTGCGAGGCGAGCGAGCGCTCCAGCGAGCGCGAGCGCGCGACATCGAGCAACGTGCCGCGGCCGGCGTCGAGCGATACTTCGAGGATGCGCGTGCCTTCGGCGAGATTGCGCAGATTCTCTTCTTGAACGCGCAAGCGCTGCTCGGAGCCCCGCAACGAAAAGTACGTCTGTGCAACCTCGGCAACGATACTGAGCCTCGCGGCCGCTAGTGCCGCGGTATCGGCCTCGACGCGCTGGCGGATTGCAGCAGTCTGGCGCCTCAGGCTGCCGAATAAGTCGATCTCCCACGACATGTCGAAGCCCGCGCGATAGACGTCGAAGCTGCCGGCACCGGGCGGAATGAACGGGTCAGACGGGCTCGGCTCGCTGCTCTGCTGGCTGACCGACGTGTTGACGGTTGGGAACCAGCTATACGTCGTCAACCCGCTCAACGCGCGCGTCTCATTCAACGTCGCCATCGACTGCGCGACAGTCTTGTTTTGCTGCAGCGCGAGCTCGATCAGCCCATCGAGATCCGGATCGTCGAAGCTACCCCAGAGGTTCGCGCCAGTCGTCGCCGAATCGAACACGTCCCTCGATGCCTCGACGAAACCGTTCGCCAACGCGGTCTCTGGCTCGACATAGTCCGGGCCGACCGCGCATCCCGCGATCCCGGTGAGCGCGACAAAGAGCCCAAGCGTAACTTTACGCATGCTCGACCTCCTCGGTGGAATGCGCACAGCGTGCCGCGATCTTTCTGATCAGGACATAGAAAACCGGCGTCATGAACAAGCCGAAGAACGTCACGCCGAGCATGCCGAAGAACACTGTGACACCCATTGTGCTGCGCACCTCGGCACCGGCACCACTAGCGAAAACGAGCGGCGTGACGCCTGCGATAAACGCGAAGCTCGTCATCAAGATCGGCCGCAGACGCAGGCGGCACGCCTCGATCGCTGCCTCGACGATGCCGCGGCCCTGGCGCTCGAGGTCATAAGCGAATTCGACAATCAGGATTGCGTTCTTGCACGCGAGGCCCATCAACACGACCAAACCGATCTGCGTGAAGATGTTGTTGTCGAGGAACATCGGCGGCACCGACACCGGCGGCGGCGGGATCCAGCCCCAGCCGATCTGCAAACCGAACCACAGCCCGTTGATCATGTTCAGCGCCCAAATACCGCCGATCGCCGACAGCAGGCACAGCGGCACGATCAGGATAATCGCAAGCGGCAGCGACCAGCTCTCGTAGAGCGCTGCGAGCACCAAGAACACGAAGATGATGCACAGCGGCAACACGAGAATTGCCGAATTACCCTGCGTCGCCTCTTGATACGTCAGCGCAGTCCAGTCGATTGTCATGCCTTGCGGCAACACATTGCGGGCGACTTGCTCGACGACGCCGAGCGCCTCACCCGACGACATCAAGGCCGGATTGATCGATGCAGTCAGGTCTGCCGCTGGATATCCGTTGTAGCGAATTACCGGATCTGGGCCGAAACCCTGACCGACATCGACGACGCTCGTGATCGGCACCATGCTACCTTGTGCATTGCGAACCTTGATGCGCGTCAGATCGTCTACGCTGTCGCGAAACTCCGCGTCGGCCTGGGCGTACACGCTGTAGGTTCGCCCGAATAAATTGAAGTCGTTGATATAGGCCGAGCCGAGATAGACCTGCAACGCCTCATAGACGTCTGTCAGCTGAATACCCTGCTCTTTCGTCTTGACGCGATTGACGTTGGCGTCGAGCTGCGGGACATTGGCCTGAAACGAGCTCACTACGGCAAACGGATCGAAACCCGGCGTTTGCCGCAATGCCCCGGCAAGCGCCTGCGTGTTGTTGTTCAGCGCACCGAAACCGAGCCCCGCGCGATCCTGCACGAACAACTCGACGCCGGACGAGTTACCGAGCCCGAGCACTGGCGGCGGCATCAGCGCAAAGCCGAGCCCCTCTTTGATCGAACCGAGCTGCAGCGATAGGCTCGAAGCAATCTGCGCAGCCGATAGCTCGCGCTCGTCCGGGGGCGAAAGCACGAAAAATACCGTGCCAACGTTTGGTGTGTTGACGAAATGCACGGCATTGAGGCCTGGGAATGCCACGGCGTTCTCGACACCGTCGATGCCAGTCGCGATGCGAGCCATTTCGCGCACGACGGTATCGGTTCGGTTGATCGATGCGCCCTCCGGCAGCAGCATGATGCCGAACAAATACTGCTTATCCTGGATTGGTATGAACCCCGCCGGCACCGACCTAAAGCCCACGACCGTGACGACAATCAACAAGGCGTAGATTGCCATTACGCGCGCGGTGCGCCGTACGCTGCCCTGCACTCCCCTCGAATACGCCGTCGCGCCGCGTTGAAATAGCCGATTGAACGGCCGAAAAATCCAACCGAAGCTGCGCTCGATCAATCGGCCCGGCAGATCCGGCGGCGCATCCCTGGATTTGAGCAGGACCGCCGATAACGCTGGCGATAGCGTCAGCGAGTTAAAGCCGGAAATCAGCACGGCAATCGCTATTGTGACCGCGAACTGCCGATAGAACTGACCTGTAACGCCCTCGATGAACGCGAGCGGCACGAACACGGCACTCAAGACGAGCGAGATTGCGACGATCGGACCCGATACCTCACCCATTGCTTTGTGGGCAGCCTTGCGCGGTGTCAGCCCGTTTTCGATGTGGCGCTCGACGTTCTCGACCACGACGATCGCATCGTCGACGACGATACCTATCGCGAGCACGAGACCGAACAACGTCAGAACGTTGATCGTGAAACCGAACAGCCAAAGGAATGCAAACGTTCCCACGATCGACACCGGTACCGCTAGCAGCGGTATCAACGATGCACGCCACGTTTGCAGGAATAGCACGACGACGATGACGACGAGCAACACCGCTTCGAGTAGCGTCGTGATGACGGAATTGATCGACTGACGCACGAAAACGGTCGGATCGAACAGCACGTCCCATTGCACGCCCTGAGGAAAGCTCGTCGAGAGCTCCTGCATCCGTGCGCGCACGGCGTCGGACAATTCGATCGAATTCGCACCCGGCGTCTGAAAAATAATGATCGCTGCGGAATCTTCGTCGTTGACGAGAGAACGCAACGCATACCCCTGCGCACCCAGCTCGACGCGCGCAATATCGCGCAGACGCGTTACGGCGCCGTCGCTGGATGTCTTGAGCACGATGTCCTCGAACTCCTGCGCCGAAGCAAGCCGACCTTGCGCATTGATCGACAACTGCAACGTGCTGCCGCCGTGCATGGGCGGACCGCCGATCACGCCGGCCGAGACTTGCAGGTTCTGTTCGCGGATCGCGCGCACGATGTCACCCGCCGTCAAATCGCGCGCGGACGCCTTCTCGGGATCGAGCCAGACGCGCATCGCATAGTTGCCGGCACCGAACACCATCGCTTGGCCGACGCCGGGGAGTCTCGCGAGCTCGTCTCGGATCCTGAGCGTCGCGAAGTTCGATAGATAGAGCGCGTCGTACTCGCCGGTCGGCGACGTCAGGTTGACGCCCATCGTGATCGTCTCGGACATCTTCTCAGTCGTCACGCCGAGCGCACGCACAGCCTCCGGAAGCCGAGGAAGCACTCGGGCTACCCGGTTCTGCACGAGGACGGACGCTAGATCGATGTCCGTGCCGTTGCTGAACGTCACGACCAAATTGAGCTGACCGTCGGAGCTCGACGCCGATTTCATGTAGATCATGTTCTCGACGCCGTTGATCGCTTCCTCGAGTGGCGCAGCGACGGTTTCGGCAATGACTTGCGGATTCGCGCCCGGATAGATCGCAGTCACCTGCACCGACGGCGGCACGACTTCGGGATATTCGCTGACCGGCAGATTAGGAATTGCAATCAGGCCGGCGATGAATATGAACAGCGAGAAGACCGCCGCGAGGATCGGGCGGTCGACGAATACTTTGGACAGATCCATGGACTCAGCCCCCGGGCGTTCCAGCCGACGAATCCGCAGTCACGGTGGGCGCGAGCGGCTCATCCATGGGCACAGGCGTCGATAACAGCACCATGCCCGGGAAAAAGATCCTGCGCACGCCATTCACCACGACTCGATCGCCGGAGGTCAAACCCGAGGTCACGACACGCAGACCGTCGACAAGCCGATCGGTCACGATATCCCGGCGCTCCGCCCTGTCGCCGTCACCGACGACGAACACGTACTTACGATCTTGATCGGTCAATATCGCAATGTCGTGGACGAGCAACGCTGGGTATTCGCGGGCCCCGAACAGGCGCACGCGCGCGAACAAGCCCGGCGTCAAGCGGCCATCCGGATTCGGCAGCACGGCGCGGCCGCGAATCGTGCCGGTCGCCGGATCGATACGGTTGTCCAGAAAATCGAGCTCGCCGGTATATACAAAGTCACCATCGTCAGCCAGCGCAACCTCGACCGGGAGCGCCGCTGCGCTTGCGCCCGTACGCAATCCGTCGGGAAGCTGACTCTGCAGGTCGAGATACGCGTTCTCGTCGGCCTCGAAGACGACGTAAACGGGATCGACAGACACGAGCGTCGTCAGCAACGTCTCCCCGGGTGAGACGAGGTTGCCCGGCTTGACGAGCGCCGCACTGATTCGCCCGGTGATCGGCGCGGTGATCCGTGAGAATTCCAGATTGAGCTCTGCCTGCACGAGCTGTGCGCGCGCGCCGCTCTGATCGGCCGTGGCTTGCTGGAACTCGCTGCGCCGCTGCTCGAGCTCCTCGCGTGAGATCGCACGCGCCTCGATCAGCGTCTCGCTGCGCGAGAGCTCCTGCTCGGCAAGCAAGAGACGCGTCTCGGCACGCTCGAGGTTCGCCCGTGCCGAATCGACGGCCGCTTGATATTCGCGCGGGTCGATCGTGAACAACGGATCGCCCTGCTCGACGAGCGCGCCTTCGCGAAAGTGCACAGCATCCAGATGGCCCGCGACGCGCGGTCGAATCTCGACGGTGTCGACGGCCTCGATGCGGCCCGTGAACTCGTCCCAGTCGAGCACGTCGCGGCTGACGACCTCGGCCACGCTGACGGCCACCGGCGGCATCTGCATGCCACCCTCGGGCGGGCCGCCGCCGCAAGCCGACAACCCGACGATAGCGGTGATCGTCACTGCTCTAGCTACCACCGGGACTACCGGCGAGACGAGCGTGTCGCAAACTTCGGGAACGGTGGAACCGCGTTTCATGACTTGTTACCCCAGATAGACTCTTGTTCGATTCTCGCTACGAACCGTGCCTCGACTGTTATCCCGTCTCCGACTCCGACCACACGACAGCAAGTGCCTCCATGAGCTCGACAAGTCGCTTGCGCACGTCGGACTCGAGCTCGCCATATTCGAAAAGCTCCGACCAGAACAAACCCTCGGCCGCGAGGCGCAGCAGCTGCTGCCGCAGTTGCTGGTCATCCCATACCCTCCCAGCGCGTTTTCCGGCGATGAACTCGCGCACGGGATCGAGTAGCGTGCGGTCGTGCGTTACGGCACTGACCATGCCGGCGACGAAACGCCGTCGATCCTCATTACGGGCTGTATGGCAGCGGAGATCGGCAAGCAGCGCCGCGGCGGGTCCGGTCATTTCCTGTGGACGATTGCTGTCCTCGAGCTCACGCCACTGCTGCATATCCGCTTCAAGCAGCGCTCTGAGCAGCGCCTGTTTAGTCGCGAAGTGATAGGTAATACCGCCGCGAGTGACGCCGCTCTCTTGGACGAGCCCCTCGAACGTCAGCTTGCCGGCGCCCTGCTCGCGGACGATTCGCCGCGCGGCGTCGAGGATGACCTGACGGGCTTTCGGCTCCCTTGCCATGGCGCGAAACTATACAGAACGTTCTGTATAGGAACAATGCGAATTGCGAATTGGGTCAATCACGCGAGTGGCGAAGATCTTTTGATTATTTTTCAGTATCTTAGCGCGCTTTATTGCAATGATATCTAAGCTCGGCGCCGACGCTCACGGCCGCTATAGACTCGTTGGAGAACCGGGTCTCGCGTGGCAGACTTGCAGGTTCCCGTCGGGCAGCAGCGTCGCTAGGATGCCCGCTGCGACAGCACGAACAGAGGTCCTCACGATGCTCAGAGCAGTTTCAGTTCTAACGGTGACGCTTGCGCTGCCACTCTCTAGCCTCGCCCAGGAAGTCGACGCGCAGGCTGCGTTGCGCGCAGCCGTCGAGGCGATGGGGACGAACGAGGTCCGCACGGTCGAGTACTCAGGGGCAGGCTTCTCGTCACGCATCGGCCAGCAGTTTGCCGTCGACGTCGGCTGGCCCACTTACGAGGTCGCGGACTACACTCGGCAGATCGACTACTCGGTCGGCTGGTCGCGGGAGGACTATACCCGCCGGCAAGGCGATTACCCGACGTTCGGGCGCGTGCCGATGTCGGAGGAACACATCACATCGATCATCGGCGGCGGATTCGCCTGGGATATCCGCAGCGGCGAACCCGTTCCGTTAACTCGGCCCTACCTCGACGGCGTTCCGTTCGACGAACTGCGCCAAGTGGAGCTCGCCGTTACGCCCCACGGATTCCTCAAGACCGCGCTCGCGGCCGACGATGCGAGCGCAATCCGCATGACATATGTCGGTGCTTCGGACTTCGGGCTATCGCAATTCGGCCGTACGGTGACGATCGTATCTTTTACGTTTTTAGACAAATATCGCATCAACGGCACCATCAACGACGAAAACCTCGTCGAGCTCGTCGACACCTGGATTGCAAATCCATTCTACGGCGATATGGACTATGAGCTGCGTTACACGCGCTATGAGGACTTCGACGGCGTGAAACACCCGATGCTGATTCACACGCATCAAGCGGATCCACGGTTGAACGTCGCGCACAATTACTATGAGTACGCACTGACCGACGTCAGCATCAACACAACAGTCGAGACGATGGCGGTTCCGGGCGTCGTACGTGAAGCCGAAATCCCACCAGCGCGCGTCGAGTCCGAGCAGCTCGCCGACGGTGTCTGGCTCCTGGCCGGCGGAACGCACCACAGCCTACTCGTGGAGTTCGACGACTACGTTGCCGTCGTAGAAGCACCCAACAACGAGGAACGCTCGCTCGCGGTCATCGCAGAAGTCGAGCGTCTGACGCCCGGTAAACTCGTGCAGTACGTCATCAATACGCATCACCATTTCGACCACGCAGGCGGGCTGCGTACCTACTTGTCACAGGGCACGACAATCGTCACGCACGAGTTCAACAAGCAGTACTACATCGATATCTTGTTCGATCCGGGTCCGCGCACTTTGAAGCCCGATCGCATGTCGACGTTCAATCCGATGTATTGGATCAGTCGTCGGCCGCCACCAATCGAGACCGTCGAGGGTGAGGTTCGCGGCACTGGTAAATACGTCGTCACAGATGGCGAGCGGATCCTCGAGATCTATCGTGTCCAAGACATGGCCTACGAGCTCGGCGACCGGTCCTTGCGCCAAGGCCACCACAGCTCGGACATGCTGATGGCCTATCTTCCCAAGGAGCGTATTCTTTTCAATGCGGATCTCTACTCGCCACCGAGCGCGACGCGACCCGCGCCCGACAAGCCAACGCCCGGCATGCGCACGCTTTACGAAAACATTCGCAAGCTAAGGCTCGATCCCGAACACCACGTCCCAGTGCATGGCAGAATCGGCACGCACGCGGAGTTCGTCGAGCTGGTCGACGGCAGCTGAGATTCTTACTGTTTTTTTTAACGAACGACCCATTGGAGACTCAACAATGACCAAGCCCTTCAATCTGCTTTTAGTCGCCATGCTGACGATCGCCGCATGGTGTTCAGCGTCGGCTGAAACAATTGCCGTGATCGGCACCGGTAACGTCGGTGGCGCGCTCGGCCCGCGGTTCTCCGAGCTCGGTCACGACATCATTTACGGTTCGCGCCAACCGCAACGCGAGGATGTTCAGGCGCTCGTCTCGAAAACGCATGGCAACGCGCAAGCGATGATCCCAGCCGAAGCGGCAGCCGCGGCGGATGTCATCGTCATGGCGACGAAGTGGGCCGATGCCGAGGTCGCGTTGAAGAGCCTGGGCGATCTGTCCGGCAAGATCATTCTCGACCCGAACAATGCGGTGCGGATGGATGCCAACGGCATGCGGCATCTGGACGTTGAGACGTCGGCCGCCGAATTGATTCAGGGCTGGGCGCCGAACGCACGCGTCGTCAAGGCATTCAATACGCTCGGCGCCGGCATCATGGCAAATCCGGCCAGCGCCGGCGGCCCCGTGACGATCGCGATTGCCGGCAACGACGCAAGCGCCAAAGCCGTCATTGCGGGCTTGGTGACCGGAATCGGCTTTGAAGTCGTCGATATGGGTGATCTGTCGGCAGCGCGGTTCATCGAGCAGATGCTGATCGCGCGCGGCAACGCAGGCGCACTGGGTACGCCGTTCAACTACTACTTCCGGCCTGCGCGGTAAAAGCGACGTGACTAGCCGGTCGGCGCGTGGCCGATATCCGGCTCGCAGTTGAACCGGCCGATTTCTAGGTCGGTGCGCGCAAAGCTGCGCGTGCCGCGTTGCGTATCGACGTAGTAAGCGGGATCAGTTGCAGTCCAATCGAGCCGCAGCTCACCGCTGTCCGGATCAACCCATAGCGTCTCGGTCGTCACGAGATCGTCGGTGTTCAACCGCCCGGCCCACAACGCGCCGGCGCGGTACCGCGCGGTCTCGATGACGAGCGCGCCATCTGCGAAATGGCCGATCGAGTGCCCTAGATCCGATGGGAGCACGTCATCGGGATGCGTCGTCCTATCGAGATGGATCACGCGTTCGACATCCATGAACTCGTGATGAATACGGATCTCGCTAGCTGAGCGCGCGATACTCGTCGGCAGCCCGGGTGTCGCCCACGCCCGGATGTTGCTCGCCGGACTGCACGCTAGTGTCGGATTCTGCGTCGCCCAGTCGAATGCCGCGTGCGCAGCTTCGCCCTCAGGCGTCAGCAATCCCGTCGAATCCGAACGGCTGCCCGCATCGACGAGATAACGCGCCGGGTACCACGTGCCGACGATACTCGTGTCGCCCTCGACGAGATTTGCACCGTAGACCGCCTCGCCGTCGCGGTGCCGCAGCACGAGATCGGTGCCATCGGCAAAATGCGCGATTGCAAGCTCGCAGCCGCTAGGATCGCGCTTCGATGCGAAGCCTTCGATATTGAGCGTCGTGCCGATGGCGAAGTGCTCAGCGGTAATGCCGCGTCGCTCGAGCTGCACGCGCGACTGCATCTCGCACCAACGTGACTCGGTCTCGCCATCTTGATTGACGGTCTCGAGATAAACGAACGCGTGCGGGTTGACGAACTGATAGTCAGTGACGACGCCCGTCAGCGTGACGTACGTATCGCGGTCGTAATGCGTCGACCAGCCATGATGGGCCGCGACTTGGCCGCTCCACAAGAAACAGCACGCGAGACTACCGATTATCCGCATCGCTCGAATCCTGAATTCATTCGCATCGATCGTCGCTACCTACGATCGGCGACCGACACCGTAGGTGCGCGACACTATATCACTCAGCTGCGAGGCCACAGGCTCAGCTATCGACCTCGCTGACCAATGAAAGCGTCAGATCACTAGGCCGGTATCTCAGCGCAACCGGATACGTTCTGCCCCGCCCACAGCGGCGAGAATTCGCCGTTCCCGGATTTTTCGCAATGAGCTCGCAACGCGATCAACGCCGACGCGGCGAGCGGAAACTGCGGCGCGGTCTCACTGATCGGGCCCAGCTCGCGGACGAGACGATTGACGATGCCGCGAGCCGGTCTGCCGGTGAAGACGTTCGTGATCGCCGTATGGACGGCGGCGTCGGACTTCAGCGCCGCGCGATGTGTCGCCGACGTGTTGGCCTCTGGGCATAGCAGATAACTCGTACCCAGCTGCACGCCGGCGGCACCGAGCCTCATGGCGGCCGCGACACCACTCGCCGATGCGATGCCGCCGGCAGCGATGACCGGCAACGTGACGCGGGCGGCGATTTGCGGCAGCAACGCGAACGTCCCGGCTTGCTCGGTCAGGTCCTCGGATAGAAAGCTGCCGCGATGACCGCCCGCCTCCGTGCCCTGCGCGATGATGACGTCGGCACCGTTGGCTTCTAGCCAATCCGCCTCCCGGACCGTCGTTGCCGTCGCAAGCACCGTCGTTCCCCACGATTTGACCTTCGTGAGCAGCTCACGCGCCGGTAGACCGAAGTGAAAGCTGACGATCCCAGGCTTGAGTTCCTCGAGCATGTCGACGGTAGCCGCGGAGAACGGCTCGCGTCTCGGCGCGGTTGCGGTACTCGTAGAATCGATGCCGAGCTCGTCGAAGAACGGTTGCAGCGCCCGCCGCCATTCCGTCTCGCGCCGTGTGTTCTCAGCCGGTGCATCGTGGCAAAAGAAGTTCACGTTGAACGGGCGAGACGTCTGCGACCGGATACGCGCAATCTCGTCGCGCGCTGCGTCGAGACTGAGCATCGCGCAAGGCAGCGAGCCCAAGCCGCCGGCGCTCGACACTGCAATGGCGAGCGCGGCGTCCTGGGAGCCGGCCATCGGCGCCTGCACGATCGGATGCTCGATACCGAGCAGGCGCGTCAGCGTCATCGGCGCGCGTCAGAAAATGGCCAACGGGTTCAGCGGCGATCCGGTGCCGCCTTCGACCGGCAACGGCGCAAACGTAATCATGAACTCGTAGCGATCGAGCCTGCGCGCCGTCTCGACGGCTTGCTCGAGATCGAGACACTCGACGATGTTGATGCCCATCCAGTTAAGCACCGCAATGTGCACCGGGTTGCGCATGCCCTCCCAGCCCGGCCGCGGGTTCCAGTCGATATTGAAGTCATGGCCAATGAATGCCGGCATGCGCTCGTGAATCCACGGAATCGTATCGGCGTAGTAACCGGCGACTTGGCCGCGCCACGGACCAACCTCGGCACGCCGCTTCCAGCGGCCTATATACAGCAACACGACGTCGCCAGGACCGGCCCGCACGCCCGATATCTCTTCCCAGGCCTCGAGATCGGCACGGGTTACTGGCTCGTTCGGGTCTAGCCATTCGACGCCTTTGAGCTGCGCGATGTCATAGAGCACGGCGCGTGTCGCGACGCCGTCGCGCCAGTTCATGATGCTGCCCTGCTTGCAGCCTTCTTCCTCGTTCAGATTGCCTTCGACGGGAATGCCGTTATACATCAGGCCGTTCTCGAAGAAGTGGCACCAGGTATCCATGTGCGCGACCGTCAAGCCGTGGTAGCTGACTTGGTAGTTGTCGGCCGTGCCGCCGTCGGTGATGCGTAGCGTTGTGCGCTGGAAGAGCCCGTTCTCGTTGACGTCGGCCGCTGCGACCTGCGGCACGTTCGGCGCCAACGACACGACGATTCCGTTTTGCACGAGCCCCGCGGCGCCGCGCACCTTATCCTCGGTAATCAGGTTCGACGCGCCCTTGTTGTCGCCGGTTCCCCAGCGGCCCCACGTCTTGAACTCGTCGCGCCACTGCTCGTACAGCGCGCGCAGCTCGGCGGTATCGGCTGGCGGTGTCGGCTCCGACCCTGCTTGCTGTGCCGATGCGCCCATGTAGACACCTCCGGCCAAGCTGCAGACGACGAGCGCGGCGATCGGCGCTCCGTGAGAAAAAAACTTGCGATGCATGGCTTTACCTCGAGCGTGTTGTTGAAACGACGTTGTATTAAGGATTGTTCTCGTCGAGCGCGCGACACTAGCGCGTGATTCATGGCAGTTCGTCGGGACGCAGACTAAGCGCCCCGCGCCCGCTCCAATACGTCAGGATTGACAACGTTGATGGGCTGTCCAGCCGCATACGAGACGATCTGCCCGAAGATATCGGTAAATTGGATTTCGTATTCCTCGTGAGTTACGTAGCCGATGTGAGGCGTACAAATCAGATTGTCCAGCTGCAACAACGGGTCGCTCGGATCGCGCAGCGGCTCGTGCTCATAGACGTCCACGGCCGCCATGCCGGGGCGTCCTGCGCGCAGCGCCTCCAGCAGTGCGCCGGGGGCAACGAGTCCGGCCCTACTCGTATTGACGAGCAGGGCTCCAGGCTTCATGCGCGCGAGGTCCCCCGCGGTCACGATGCCCTGCGTCGCGTCTTTGAGGCGCATATGCAGGGACAGCACGTCACAGGTCTCGAAGAATGCTTCCTTGCTGGGCGCAGTCTCCCAGCCATCGGCCTCGGCCCGCGCGCGAGACTCCTCTCGCGCCCAGACGAGGACGCGCATCCCAAACGCTTTGCCAATCTCTGCAACTCGGATGCCGATTCGCCCGTAGCCGTAAATACCGAGCGTCTTGCCGCGCACCGTGTGCCCGACGCCGAGCTGCCAGTTTCCCGCCTTCAGAGAGGCCATCTGCTGGGGAAGCCTACGCATGCCCGCCAAGATCAGCGCCCACGTTAGTTCTACGGTCGGGTGCGACGGCGAATCGGCATGCATGTCTGACGAGACGATGATACCGAGCTTCGTGCAAGTCTCCACGTCGATGTGCGGATAGACGCTGCGCTGGCTGATCAGCCGCAGGTTGGGTAGACGCTCTAACAACGGCGTACGGATCTTCGTCCGCTCGCGAATCAGCACGAGCGCCTCGGTGTCTTTCAAACGCTCTGCCAGTGCATCCACGTCCTGAACGTGATCGTTGTGAATGGTCACGTCGTGCCCATCCAGCATCGAGAAGCACGACAGCGTGCGTAGCGTGTCGAAGTAGTCGTCGAGAATGGTAATTCGCATTGGCGTCTCAGTAAGTTAGAGCGATGCTCGGCGGCGGCGTTGGGAGCGATCTATGTTATGCACACTTCTAGCTACACGCACACGGCCAGAGGCACGCGTAAAGAATGACCCTGCCTTGTGGATGCGTCAAATCGATCACGCCGGATCCACTTGCCATATCTACGCGCTCTCGGCATGATTCCAGTAGCTAACACGCGGCGGAGACCGGGGATAAACATGAGGTTGACTCAGGTAGTTCAGGCGGTGCTCTTGATCGGGGCCGCAGGCTCCGTCTCGGCGCAGGAGTGGGCGACCCACAAGTTGATAGAAGACGGGTTCCGCGCCAACTTCCCGGGTGAGCCGACCGTTGAATCCGTTACCTATGAATCCGAGTTTGGCCTACAGTTGCCAGGTCGGGTCTACCGTGCCGCGGATGCGCTCGGCGAATACAGCACGACCGTCGTCGACTACCGCGGCAGCAAGCAGATCCACGACGAGCGGTCGAGCCGGTGTCGCGCTGCGAACGGCGCCAATCAGCTCGACGGCGATTCGTGCCAGAACAGTTGGGAGCAGGAAATCATAGGCGCGACCGACCATGCGGCAGCCAAGTTCCTGACGCAAGAAGGCGTGAAGGTGACCCAGTACGGGATGTATTTCATCGACCGAATCATGGGACGGCACATGCAGCTCACCAACGCCGACGGCTCACGCACATACGCCGGAATCCACCAACATCTCGGCCGCCTCTATATCCACCAGGCAACGGTTCCCGCCGGCATGCCGGAGCCGATTCTTTTCATGCAATCACTGGCATGGGTCAACGAAGAGGGTCTGGCTATCCGTTATCTATCGCTTTACAGCGAGGGGTATGGCGAGTGGGAATTCCCGCGATCCGAGCGGCCGCCGTTTAGGCTACGCGACATGGATGTCTCGCTGGAGCGCCCGGCCGAGCGGATGCCGCCCACGCCACCAGGACGTTGAGGACGTTAGTCATGTTGAGAAAGTTTTTTGCGATCGTCTTCCTATCCGTCGTCGTTATGCCGCAATTCGCTGACGCCCATCATTCGCACGCGAATTACGATATCCGCAACTGGATCGAGATCGAAGGAACGGTGCGCCAGGTCGTGTTCATCGCACCCCACTCGATCGTCTATCTCGACGTCACGGACGACAGTGGAGCCGTGGCGGTGTGGGCGCTAGAAGGAGCGTCCCCGGCCGGTATTTTCGCCAACGGGGTCGAGCGCGAAGATATCCAGGCCGGCGATGCCATCAAGGCACGTTGCCATCGCCATAGAGACGGTTCGAACGGCTGCCTGCTCGGATTCATTACGCCAATGCACGGCGATGAAGCCCGCGATCACGGCAACGAGCGTCATTGGGACTGACGTTCGACGCTATTCGAAAATGTCCAACGGCAAGATTGCAGTCACGCCGACGTTCGGCACGTCGACGACCTGGCCGATTCGCAGATCCACGGCCACACTCGCAACCAGATAGGCTTGCTCGCGCGTGAGCCCGTGATTCGAGACGATGTAATCGATCATCTCGAGGAGGGCGTTGCGGGCGGCCAGTGAGATGTCCTTCGAGAGGTTCTCCAAACCGGCGATCTTTGCAGAAGCCAGATACGCCATGTCCGGCGGTACGTCGCCTTCACGCTTCAGCGGAAACCCGGTCGTCGCATAAAAGCGCCGCGACGGAATATCCAGCAGCCGCGCCGGGCCCTCATAGTGCGGTCCGCGGAGCAGGCTTGGGCCGTCCGTGATCACACGCGTTGTCACCGTGACGTCCGCATCCATCTCGATCGCGGTTCCCGAGACCTCGCCATCGCCCTGCGCGAAATGCACATCACCGATCGCGAGACCGCAGCCTTCTACCTGGCACGGCAGGTAGATCGTCACGCCAACGCCGAGATAGCGAATGTCCATGTTCCCGCCATGCTCCCGCGGCGGACCGGTGCGCATGCATTCGTCCCGCCCGCTTCCTTCCAGACCACAGAGTGCTGCGGGCACCGCATACATTGGATTCGGCAGGTTCACGGCGCCGCCGTGCGCGGCGAGCTCTGCCTCTCTCGCGACCATCGCGCGATGCTGCTCAAGTCCCGGTAGAACCGTCACGATG
>JAHEEN010000064.1 GCA_024640685.1 Rhodospirillaceae bacterium | reverse complement strand
AGCGGCGCTCCATGCCGACCGTGGCAACGTTGTCGTCGAGGACGATATTGCGCAATCGGTCACGCTCGTAGCTCCAAATCTGATTGCCGATGACGCCATGGCGCGATGGATACGTTCCGGTCGCGATCGTCGCATGCCCCGGCGCGGTCGCCGTCAGCGCATGATCGTGGAACGCGCCGGTGAACACGGCGCCGTCGCGCGTGAGTCTCGCGAAGCCGCCGTCGAAGTCCTCGGCGAACTCGGTAAGAAAACCGGCCCGCATCTGGTCGACGATGATGACGACGACAAGCTTGGGCTGGGCAACCGCTGAATGCGCGCTCAGGACGCCCAGAAGAAGCACTGCGAGCGCACTGAACCGTAATCGCCAATTCCATACTACGGTAACCATTGACATGAGTATAACCAGCTAGTCCCGCATTAAATCTTGCGCCGGGTGTGTGTCGACTATGCGACGCGGCAACGACAGTATAGCCATTTTCGGCAACGCTCCGGCTGTCTGGATGCTGCCGCCTTCTGTGACTCAGGTTCCGGCCGTGACTATTTCGGGCCATCTACACTCGGGCCTTGGTCACTCCGCAGGCACGAAACCATGAAGCCAAAGATCGGCATCCTCGCGGCGCTCGTTTTCGTCCACAGCCAAGTAGGCGCGCAAGAGCACGCCGTCGAAGCAAAGGCCGGGTTTCTCGGTCGAAGCGATTTGGCGTTACGCTGGACTTGGGCCTCGTCAAACACGGATCGCCACAGGCCTCGCTAAGTTCGAGCGGCCCTCTAATCGGGGATACTGCATTCGAGTCGGATCTTCGCGCCGAGGAGCTGCAACTCGAGGAATCGCTCGATGATCTCGATGTCCTGCCGTTTACGAGTATCGGACTGTCGTTCCGCTGCTAACTCAGACGAATTGCGCGAGATAGAGTTCGTAGACGATGACGCACGAATAGCCGATCAGCATCAAATAGAATATTCGCGCCACGGGAATGCCGCGCCATAGCTGCGCGTGCGCGGTCACTACGAGCGTCACGACGCCGACTGCGGTAAATGCAATCTTGATCAGCGCAAAGACGACTGGATCACCGTCGATGAGCGGCGCCAATACGGGATTGAGCTCCTGCAACCCCGAGCCAATCAAGTAGACCGTGAACATGCCGTCGACGACGCTCAGGAACATAACGAGCGTCGAGACGACGAGCAGGTGTCGCGGATGCCAGTCTAGGAACGTGTAATTCGCGTCCTCATCTCGCCGGAATCGCCTGCGGCGCGGATTCAATGCGCCATAGAGGAAGCTCCGCAAGCTCGGCTTGCGACGGTCGCTCCGAGGCCCGCACGGCGTTGCAACCTGAGTCGTTGCGTCGTCGATGACTTGCGTATCAGAGTACTCTGACAACGAATTACTTGAATCCATTTGACATCTTCCAGCCGCGGCTCAGTCGGAAGGTTTCGCGGGATACCGCTCGTCCGGTCGCGGCTACCGTTCATCTTTTTACACGCCCAACTGCCCGACTTCTGTGACGCAGGTCCATACCGAGCCCGGACCTTTCGGCAGTATTTCACAAACAGCGCATCCATCTGCCGGACATAAGGAGATGTTCCCGATCGATCGCTCTGCGGGCCTCGTGCCGGCCACGATCGCCAGTTGACTCCCGAAGGGAAGCAGGCACGACACTCAAGGACTAGAGGTTGAAGATGAACAGATCGAACCAGAACGGATTTTCACTCGCCGAGCTCCTCGCCACCATCGGTATCGGCGCGTTGCTGCTGTCGGTCGGCCTCCCCGGCCTGACGACGTTTACGAAAAACGCCCGTCAGATCAGCGTCTCGAACGAGTTTCTCGCCGATTTCCATTATGCGCGCGATCTCGCAATCACGAACAACAGTCGTGTCACGATCTGCCCGAGCAGCAACGGCACGACGTGTAACGGCGCCGGCTGGGAAGACGGCCGCATCGTTTTCGTCGATAGCGACGGCGACCGAGTCGTCGACGCCGACGAGACCGTGCAACGCGTCGCGACCGATATGGGCGACGTCGATATCGCTACGGCCGAGTTCGGCGCTGCGATTACCTATCGACCGAACGGTCGCGCGATGGCGAACACGGTTCGCGATAACAACGGTGAGTTCGTGATCTGTGACGATCGCGGCGCCGACCATGCCCGCGCACTGATCGTCGATATCAGCGGGCGACCGCGTATCTCGCACGAGAACTCGCGCGGCATCGTGCCGACCTGCCCGACGATCTAGTCGAGCTAGGCACAGGAGCACACCGATGAGTACGCGCACTATGCCTTTGCGATCCGCCGAAAGCGGCGTGTCGCTCGTCGAAGTACTCGTGACTACGGTCGTCTTCAGCATCGGCCTGCTCGGCGTCACGGGGCTGAACGCCGTCTCGCAGCGAGCAAGCTTCGAGTCGGTGCAACGCTCGATCGCAGCCGAGCTCGCGTACGGCTTGCTAGAGGACATGCGCTCGAATTCAGAAGCGATCGTCGACTACCTCGCAGCCGGCGATCTCGGCCAGGGTTCGCGAGGCGCCGAGCCAGCTCCGCGGTGTAACGATCCGGCCGCGCCGTGCTCCGCCCAGCAATTAGCCGCACATAGCATCTGGGCCTGGGAGCAATCGCTCGATGGCGCGTTCGAGAGCCTCAACGGAGCCGCGACAGGCGGGCTGGTCATGCCGACGGCCTGCATCGTCGGGCCCGTCGCCGGCGGCCCAGGCATGTATTCGGTGACGATCGCTTGGCGCGGCAATGCCGAACTCGCCGACCTCGGCCTGAACAACTGTGGCGCCGGATCCGGACTCTATGGCGCCGGTAACGAGCTGCGCCGAATGGTCGCAATTCAAAGCTACATCGATCCGACGATCTAAGTTTCCGAGAACCCAACGATGAACCTCCGAAACACTCAATCCGGTCTTACGCTCGTCGAGCTGATGATCGCAATGACGCTCGGTCTAATCATGGCCGGCGGCGTCGTCACGCTGTTCACGTTCAATCGTCATAGCTTCAACCGCGACGAGATGATCTTGCGCATGCAGGACGATGCGCGTCAGGGTATCCGTGAGCTGATCAACGATCTCAGCATGGCTGGCTACTGGGCGGATCTGATGTTGCCGGCAACGGTCACGCCCGACACGAGCCTGGCCGTCGGCACCGATTGCGGGCCTGCAGGTGTCGTCAACTGGATTTATCAAACCGTCACACCGGGCACCGGCGAGAACGAATCGCTGATGACCGTCGACAACGCGACGGCCGGCACAGCCAGCGCGAGCTTCTCGTGCCTCGGTGCCGAGGTCGTGCCCGGCACGGACATCATTGCGATCAAGCGCCTTGCAGGCACAGTCGCACCGGCCGCCCTGACGAACGACACGGTATACCTGCGCACGAATGGAACGGTCGGTCTGCTATTCCGTGAGCCGATGGCCGCTCCGCCGGCAATTCCGGTCCCAGCGCCATTTGTCGACTGGGAGTATCGGCCGTCGATCTACTACGTCAGAGCATTCGCCGCGGCACCCGGGGACGGCATTCCGACGCTGTGCCGCAAGGTACTCGAGTACACCGGCGTGCCGGACGTCGCAACCGAATGTCTTGCGCAGGGCATCGAGAACCTGCAGATCGAGTTCGGGCTGGATAACGACGGCGACGGCAATCCGAACGTCTTCGTCGCAGATCCGACGGTCGCCGAGATGCAGCTAGCGGTCGCGGCGCGGATCATCGTGCTGGCGCGTAGCGTTCGAAACGACGTGCAGTACACGAACTCGAAGATCTACACGCTCAGCAACGCACCCGCATTCCAGCCGAACGACAACTTCTACAGGCGCGTCTACACGATCAACGTAAGCCTCAAGAACCTCCGCACACTACGGATCATGGGAGGCTAGTCGAATGCCGACTCAACTCAAAAATCGCAACCTCGAGAATGGCGCCGCACTGATCACCGCGTTGGTCTTTCTCGGCGTGATCACCGTGCTCAGCATCACATCGATGCGCGAGAGCACGATCGGCGTGCGCATGGCGCAGAACGAGGAAGCTCGACTCGCCGGGCTGCAAGATGCGCAAGCGTTGACCGAGGCCGTCGTCTCGACGCCGGCCGCAACGCCCGTGATCGGCGGCTCCGGCTTCACGATCTGCACTGCGGCCGAGCCCGGCTGTAACCGCTATGGCGTGCCGTTGCCGCTGACGATCGCGAACGAGGTCGCGGCAGGTCACCTGAGCGCTCGAATTCAACGCTTGACGCCACCGCTCAAGCCGCCGCCGCGCGTGCTCGAGTCGAGCATCGACAAGTTTTCTGCAGCATCGTTCCAAGTTCGGGCGACGTTCGATCGCGCCGACGAAGGCTTGGGTCAGGTGCAGCTCGTCGAAGGAATGATCGTATTGGTGCCGAACTTCTAGTTGGGGAACTGGAAGCTCGGCAAGCGCAGTCGCGCGTGACCGGGGAATGTCAATCAGTGGGACAACATCATGAGCAGCAAACGGATTAGCGCGAAGCTCACACACGTAGCGGCCGGCATCGCACTCTCGGTCGTCACGTCGGTGAGCTTGGCCGACGACACGGACATCTATTTGAATCCCGGCGCCGGATTGCCGCCGGGCAGCGAGCCGATGGTCATGTTCAGCCTCGACTATCGGCCGGATCTCGCTTCGCGCGTGTGCCAGAACAACGAATGCGACACGCTGATCAAGGAAGGCTACCTGTCTCCGATCGGCCCGTATACGCTGTACGACGTTCTGCGCGGCGCGTTGCGTAAGGTCATGGACCCGCTCGAGGGCGTGCGCGTAGGACTCATGCTGAATCACGATCACGTGCAGAACTGTGCGGGCCCTTCGGCACCTGCCGGCTGCAGTAACGGCGGCTATATTGCGATGGGTTACGAGCTGTTCGACGCCAAGGATTCGAACGGCGCCAAAGCACGGTTCCACTCGATACTCGACAACATTCCGTTGCCGCTTGGCGCGCAAAGCCATTCGTATCAGGGCAAGGAGCTCTACTTCGAGCTGTTCCGCTACCTGACGGGGCAGGAGATCTACAACGGCCACAACGGCTGGGTCGACTATTTCACTGACAAAACCGACAACCTCGACAAGGACGGGGTCGGCGTGCTCGGCGGAAGCTACGCGTGGGATACGAGCATCGAGCGCGGCAGAGTCTACGAGACGCCGTTCGACTCGGGCGCGCAGTGCGTCAGCAACTACGCGATCAACATGATGTTCTTCGTTGCCAACCAGGAGAACGACTCGGACAAAGGGATCGAGGACCCGGCCCAAGGCTTGGGATCGAGGCAGCGCACGTTCACCGACATGATCCGCGTCATGAACGACGCGGATCTCGCCGGCGGCTATGGAAATGCACCGGCGATCGACGACAAGCAGAATCTCACGTCATATTTCATCGTTCCGCCCAACCAGATCAATCGCACGACTCTGGGCTATGCACAGGCTGGCGGCACCGGTGTCCCGCTGGCGCTCAGCGACGACCCCGACGAGCTCGTGCGCACGCTACAAGAAGTCTTCAACCAGATCCTGAGCGTCAGCACGACGTTCGTTGCCGCATCGGTCCCGGTTAACGTATTCAACCGCGCAGAGATCGTCGATAACGTCTTCTTGGCGCTTTTCCAAGTGGACAGGGACAACAAGCCCGGCTGGATCGGCAACGTCAAGAAGCTACGTCTCCAAGATTTCGGCGATACGGCATATTTGACCGACTCGCTCGATCAGACCGCAGTCGCCGCCGACGGCCGCATCCGTTTTGATGCGCTAACCTATTGGACACTGCCCGGCGACCTACAGCCAGCGGACCCGAACGAAGGTGAAGTCGACGGCCGCGACGGCCGTTTCGTCGACCGTGGCGGCGCCGGTCAGCAGATTCCCGGCTACATCGGCGGCAGCCCCGGCCTCGTCAACGGCTTCGCGAGCCGCCGCCTGTTCTGGGATGCCGGCGGCGCGTTGGCTCCGTTGAACACGGATCTCACGACGGCCGCAGCGCTGCGCACCGATCTCGGCGCCGCGACCGACGCGGACGCGCAGGAGCTCATCGCGTTTGCGCGCGGCATCGACATCGACGACGTCGACGGCGACGGCACGCTGGTCGAAGCGCGGCCATGGATCTTCGGCGACCCGCTGCACTCGCGGCCGCTGCCGATCAACTACGGAGCGCGTGGCGCATACACCGAAGCAAATCCGGCGATCTTCCTTGCAGTTGCGTCGAACGACGGCTACATGCACTTCATCCGCAACACGACCGTTGGCGGCGCGCAGAGCGGTGAGGAAGTCTGGGGATTCATGCCACGATCCACGATGGGCGCAGTCAGCACGCTGCGCGCCAACGGCGTCGGCGTCAGGCACCCGTATACGGTCGATGGCTCGCCGGTCTCCTATCTCGAGGACACGAATCAGAACGGCACGATCGATGCCGGTGAACGAGCGTGGCTGTTCTTCGGCCTGCGCCGCGGCGGCAAGGCGTATTACGCGCTCGACGTGACCGATCCCGAGAATCCGCGCTTGTTGTGGAGCATCGAGAAGAGCGGCGATTTCGCCGAGCTCGGCATGACGTTCTCGAATCCGCGCGTCGCTCGACTCGACGTCGGCAACGGCCCGCAGCCCGTGCTGATCTTTGCCGGCGGTTACGACGTCAACAAGGACATTCGCGGCGCTATCGGCACCGACGATTCAGAAGGCAATGCGATCTACGTCGTCGATGCCGAGACCGGCGCGTTGATTTGGAAGGCGCGCGGCGGCAACGGCAGCGGCTCGTCGTCTCGAGTGTTCGAGCACGCGGCGCTCGTCGACAGCATCCCGTCGACGGTCTCGGTAGCCGACACCGACGGCGATCTCTTGGCCGACCGTGTCGTCGTCGGCGATACGGGCGGCAATCTTTGGCGCGCCGACATCCAGGGCCCGAACCCGGCAAACTGGCGGCTGACGTTGTTGGCATCCCTCGGACGGCATGCGTCAGGCTCGGCCGGCAAAGCCGACGATCGCCGCTTCTTCCATCGTCCCGACATCGTGCAGACGCGCGACGCGAATGGGATCTACGATGCAATACTAGTCGGCGCAGGCGACCGTCCGGATCCTCTCGATCTGGGTGGTGTCGCCAATAACCATTTCTACATGGTCAAGGATCGTCAGGTCGTGCCCGGCTCGGGTGTCGATACCGGACTCGGTCATTTCGATTTCGGCGATGTCACGAACAACTGTCTACAAGAAGGTGGGGCGTGCTCCGTGGACCTGACGCATGGCTGGCGACTCGAGTTGCAAGAAGTCGGCGAGAAGGTCTTGGCAACGCCCGTCACGATCGACGGAAGCGTGTTCTTCACGTCGTACATCCCGACGGGGGGCACACCGGCATCCGCTTGCGCGCCGTCCGAGGGCGGTGGCCGTCTGTACGCGGTGGCGCTGCAGAACGCAGCCTCGGTCATCAACTACGATACGGCAACCGACCAACCGGGAGACGAGGACCAAGCCACGACCGCGAGCGATCGCTATACCGATCTGAACGCGCCGGGCATTCCAGCCGAGGTCGTGTCCGTGCCGCCGAACAAGATCTTACGTCCCGATCTTCAGGTCGACGCCATCGACGTCAATACGCGCTGGCGGACGTTCTGGTACATCCAGGAAGACTCGGACCTGTGACGAGAATCGGTTATCCGAGGAGTGCCTGAGTGAACGCTAGACAGAACGAACAGCGAATGCGGTTGCCGCGATATCGACAACGCGGCGTCACGCTGCTCGAGCTCATGGTCGTCGTCGTAATCGTCGCAGTCCTCGCGAGCATCGGCTACCCGTCGTACCTGGGCTACATCACGCGCGCGAATCGCGTTGCAGCGAAGAGCTTGTTGCTGCAGGTCGCCGATAGGCAGGAGCAGTTCTTCGCAAACAACAAACGCTACGCCGACGATTTGACCGATCTCGGCTATGCCGCGAACGGCTTCATGATCGATGACACAGGCGCATTCGCCGCCGACGGCGCGGACGGTCGCATCTATCAGGTCCGACTTTCGAACACGACGCCGATGACATACACAGTCAACGCGGTACCGCAGATGCGCCAAGCTGGGCACGATACGCAGTGCATGACGCTGACGCTGACGCATACGGCCGTCCGCGGACAGACCGGCGCCAGCGCGGAGTGCTGGTAGCTTACGACACCACGCAAAGCCACCCTTCGTTTTGACAGCCCGCCGAATCCGCGTGTAGCCTCGCGGATCGGAGGGACTGTTACCGATGCGTGTGCGCCACTGCGGCCTATCTCTGTCATTGAGCCTGACGTGCCTCGTGCTCGGGGCCGTGCCCGCTGCGGCGCAACACTTCACCGAGTCCGTCTGCCCCGACGACGCGCACGCCGAGTTCCACGCTTGCGCGCGCAGCGTAGCGCCCGATCCACCGCGGCGGGCTGACGGCCGCCCGGACTTCAGCGGGCTGTGGCGCCGGCGCGGCTGGGCGTTCGAGAATTTCGAAGCGCATCCGGAAACGCCCGACGATTTCGGCGGCCCGAGCGTCGTTGTCGACCCAGCGGACGGCGGACTGCCGATACAGCCGTGGGCCGAGGCCAAACGCATCGAGATCCGCGACGGCTATCTGCATCACAACGCCGCGTGCATTTTGTCGGGCCCATCGGGCACGATGTATATGACGAGCCGCCTTCAGTTCCTTCAGGACGAGCAGCACCTCATCATGGTCGGCGAGCAATTGACGTCGCATCCTTACCGCATCGTGCCGCTCGACGGACGCCCGCACATTGGCGATATCCCATTGTGGAATGGCGACCCTCGCGGCCGTTGGGATGGCGATACGCTCGTCATCGACTCGCCGAATCACAATGCGAAATACATGCTCGACCAGCAGGGGCACTTCATCACGGACGAAGCCGTGATCACCGAGCGCCTGACGCGGCTCGACGAGAACACGATCCACTACGAGGCGACGTACGACGACCCGAACGTCTATACGCAGCCGTTCACGATCGCGTTTGGCTTACGCCGCGATGCGACAGACGATCCGGAAATCTGGGAAGAGGCCTGCCACGAGACCAACATCGAGCAACTCGAGCTGTTCCGGAATGTCGGTTACCGCATTTATCCGGGCATTAGCGGCGATGAGGCGCGCCGCATGAGAGCCGAATGGGAGGCCGGCAATCAATGACTAAACGACTTGGACTAGCGCTAGCGTCGGCAACAATAGCGGCCATCGCGGCGACAGCGACTGCCGTCGCGCACCATTCGGTCGCCGCCGGCTTCGACATGGAGGCTGACATCGAGATCACCGGCACCGTTCGCTCGATGGAGTTCATCAATCCGCATGCGCGCCTGTTCCTCGACGTCGAGGACGACAGCGGCAACGTCACGACGTGGACCGCGTGGTTCACGAGCGCGAACAATCTGATGCGGCGCGGCTGGCGGCCGACCGATTTATCGGTCGGAACGGTCGTCACGGTCACGGGATTTCCCGCGCGAGACGGTTCCCCGCAAACCTACGGCGGCGATACGCTGCTGCCCGACGGTCGCACGCTATTCGGCGGCAACGCTCCCGGCCAGCGGTGAGGATGCGGTCGGCTAACCGGCTCTCGGCCGCGGCCATACTCGCGCTCGTTGCGTGCGCGCCCGCACCGGACGCGCCGCCGCCCTCCGCCGAGCCCGATCCGGCTCCAGCAACCGATACGCTGCCGCGCATGGCGGACGGCCGCCCGGATCTTCGCGGTATCTGGCAGACAATGAATTCAGCGGTCTGGAACCTCGAGGACCATTCGGCCGAGCTCGGTGTTCCGGCCGGCGAAAGCGTCGTCGTCGAAGGCACGATCCCGTACCTCGACGCAGCGTTGGCGCAGCGGCAACGCAACTACGAGAGCCGCTCGACCGACGATCCGGAGGCCAGCTGCTACATGGTCGGCGTGCCGCGCATCACGTATATGCCCTACCCGTTTCAGATCATGCAGACGCCGGATCAGGTGACGATGCTCTATGAGTACATCCACGTGTTTCGCAACATCCGTATCGACAGCGAGCATCCGCCCGGCCCGATTCAATGGTGGATGGGCGACTCGCGCGGGCATTGGGATGGCGACACGCTGGTCGTCGACGTCATACATTTCACGGACCGCACGTGGCTAGATCGCTCCGGCAACTACCACAGCAGCAATCTGCACGTCGTCGAGCGGTATACGCCGCTGGGCCCCGATCATCTGTGGTACGAGGCGACGCTCGAGGATCCCGAGGTGTACTCGCAACCATGGACGATTGCGATGCCGCTTTACCGGCGCAAGGAAGCGAACACACAGATTCTCGAGTACGAGTGCTACGCGTACACCGAGGCGCTCAAAGACGCCGGACAGTAAGAGCCGGTTCCGACGAACGGACCGAAGGAGACTCGCAATGTCGCTCGTCGCTCGCTCTGGATCAATTGCCCTTGCCGCGTTGTGCCTGCTGATCGGATCCCCGCAGAACCGAGCCGCCGCACAGCCCGTCTCACTACCCAATCCGTATCGGTCGACACTCGACTGGTCAAAGATCCCGGATGGTCGGACGTTGGGACAGATGGCAGCAGTCGCCATCGACAGTCACGGCGTCATATGGTCTGTCGAGCGCTGCGGCGGCTCGTCGTGTGACGGTCGCCCCGAAGCGCCGGTTATGGCATTCGGGCCGTCGGGCGATTCGGTCGGCGGCATCGGCGCGGGGCTGTTCGTGTTTCCTCACGGCATCGCGATCGATGACGACGACAACATTTGGGTCACCGACGGTCGCGGCGTGCCGGGCAAGGGACACCAGGTCATCAAGTTCAACCGGAGCGGCGAAATCCTGATGCGGCTCGGCACGGCCGGTATCGCCGGCGAAGGGCCCGATACGCTGAACGGAGCGGCGGCCGTCGCGATAGCGCCCAACGGCGACATCTTCGTTGGCGACGGGCATGGCGCCGGGACCAACGCGCGCGTCGTCAAATACTCGGCCGCCGGCACATTTATCAAGACGTGGGGCCGCAGAGGCACCGGACCGGGCGAGTTCTCGACGCCGCACGCGCTTGCGTTCGACTCTGCCGGACGGCTCTTCGTCGGCGATCGCGAGAACAATCGTATTCAAATTTTCACGCAGGACGGCGAGTTCATCGAGGAATGGCGGCAGTTCGGCCGGCCGAGCGGAGTCTGGATCGACGCAAACGACGTGATCTACGTTGCCGACTCGCAATCGAACGCCGAGCGGAATCCGGGCTTCACGCGCGGCGTAAGCATCGGTAGCGCAAAGGACGGCTCGGTCGATTGGTTCATCCCGCATCCGGATCCGGATCCCGCCTCGCCCGCCGCCGAAGGCGTCGTCACCGACGCCGACGGGAATCTATATACGGCCGGCAACGATGAGCCGGTCGCCAAGCACGTGCGTCAGTAGCGAAGAACGAACGAGGTTGTCATGACACAGGCTAGATACGTAGTTTATTGGCTGGCGTTCGCTATTGCGGCCTGCTCGCCACCGGCGACGGAGACGACGCAATCGGGCGACTCGGCTGAGTCGGTGCCAGCTGATCTCGCTGCAATCGTCGCGGCCTCGGCCCCAGGGATCGCAATTACTAGCGGCGAGCTCAATGCCAGCGGTAATCAATTCGAGGTCACCGGCACGATGCCTAACGGCGACGAGGTCGAGGTCGACATGGTGCAGATGAACGGCGCGTGGGCTGTGCTCGAAATCCAGCGCGACATTCCTTGGTCGTCGGTGCCCGCGCAGGTCCGCGAGACGGCTGCGGCGGCGCCGGACGCATTCGAGCCGGTGCGGGTTATCGAGAGCACTCAAGTGGAGGACGGCTCGCTGGTCTATGAGCTCTTTCGACCGAGAGACGCCAACGCTCCTCCCCGAGGACCGGACTTGGAAGTGCGCTGGCACGAAGGACGCGCGGAAGCGCTGCCGTGAAGATTACTCGGCGCTAAATAACAGTCGCCACCCTCATCCAGAGCCCCAAAGCGGGTTCGGCGGAAATTCTTCGGGATGATCGGCACGCCAGATTGCTTCGGCCGCCATGAAATAGTCCATCGCCTCGCCCTGCCAGCGACATCGGGCCGTCTCGGCATCAATGTCTAGCCCGTTGGCGCGGTTGATTTCGAACAGCGGTAGTACTGCCCCACCCGTTCTTGGTCCTACGTCGTTGATGCGGCTGCCGTCCGGCCGCGTGAATACGAATACACCGTCATCGGTCGCTTTGAGACCGAAACCGCCCTCATGCACGAGCCGGTGATGAAAACGACAGAGCGTTATGAGGTTACTGAGCTTGGTCTCACCGCCATTGGCCCAATGATCGACGTGGTGCCCTTCGGTGAAACGTGTGTGCGTACAGCCAGGAAAACGGCAACCGTCGTCGCGGGCCTTGAGCGCACGCTTCAACGCCGGCGTGATCGCCCGTGTGCGACGCCCGACGTCGAGTGGATGACCGTCACGATCCTCGACGATACCGATGAGCGCACCACCGCAAGCCAAGCGTTTGGCCGTATCGATCGCAAGACTAGGGCCGTCCTCGACCTCACAACGCTGTAGTTGTTCGTTACTGGGGTGATTGCCTTCTTCGAGCGCTGCCTGATCGATATGCACGACGACCTGATATCGATCAGCCACCGAGCCGATATTATGATCTCGGCAACCGAGCGCCTGCCGGGCGATTTCCACGAGCGCATCGGCACGCCGTGCACCGAGTGGTTCGGCCACTTGTTCACGGACCGCCTCATCTTCAGAATCGTCAGAAAATGTTTCCGCTGAAACATTAGACTGAGTCTTATTCTCATCCAACTCGAGCTGGGTCATCACCGCCTCGAGAGCTTGCTTGACGAGCGCACCAACCTCACCGGGCAGCTTCCCGTGGATCGTGAGCCCGCCGTCATCCTCGTAGTAAAACCGCAAGTACCGATTCCGATGCAGCTCTTCGGAGCGAGCCGCCTCCTCCGCGCGCCGTGCACGTCGATAGCGACGTACCAATGACTCAATATGATGCGCCGTGCCATAGAGCGCGATATTGAGCAGCTCCGATTCATTCTCAGGCGTTGCCAGCCGCGTCATTGCACGCACCTTCGAGTAGGAGATCTGGCCTTTCTCAAACGCCGCGCTGGTCTTGGGCAGAGATTCCAGCGCCCGCGCGACCCTGACACGCTCCCGAGCGGCCACGGCCCCGATGCCACACTGCCAGTTGAGCCAATGGGCGGTGTTGCCTAGACCGTGGCGTCCATAGCCCTCGCGGCGGTCGAACTCGGCCAGGAGCTTCAAAAACCGATAGTTGGCTGCGTTGATATGGCCCCAGAGCTCGGTGAGTTCAGTTTCTAACTGCGAGAGCCTCTGTTGTGATGCCCGATAGGCCTGGAGCTTTACTTCTCCATTCATGATGCCATCCATGGACTGTATTAAATAACAGTAGTCTGCCACGAAACCTAATATTTATCAATTACTTAATTGCCAAACGGGGGTGTATTTGGGGGGTATAGATATATCCGGTAGAAAAAAAAGCCTCCTCCCAGCCCTCCATCGATCCTCCGTCCAGTCCCATCCAGCCAGCCTCACCCCGATCCCGGCCCCCATCTAGGCCGATAACCCCCCGAAATAGGCCCATACAGGCCCTTTCGACGTCCGCTTCCGGGAGTGGAGCTGACCTTCGGGTGATATATTCCTGGGATTGAGTAGACTGCTCGAAGTGGCTGTACTTCGCCGTAACGAATCGCGTCAACGTCGTCGATATCGATGTCTCGAAGTTGCCGCAAAGCTGTCGTTCGGACTGAGCCCAGATCGTTAACGTAGCGTAACGGCGAAAAGCAGCTCAAAAGCAGACATCGCAGTGATATATTCTTGCTATTGAGCGGACGGCTTGAAGTGGCCGATAGCGGACGTTAGTAGCGGCTCCCCGAATGTCTGCTACGAGGCGAGACCGGGCCTAGTATTCTCGCGCTCGTCCTTCGTACCCTCTCTCCGTCAGCTTTTATGAAGCCTTCCCACTGCTGACGCTATCCAGCGAATTTTCTCTGCTTGCCGGTCAACTTCTTAGGTCGGAGCGTGATTATGTTAAATCATTCCCGCACAAGCTAGGGTTTTTGTTACTTTTTTTCAGTTTTACATAATCGGCGACGTAACGGAGCAAAAAAATAGCAACTTAAGGAGGGAAAATAATGTCGAAAAACAAAGTATCCGCAAGTCTGTTAACCGTCACGGGGCTGTCTGCCCTACTAGCCACCCCGACTTTCGCACAGACCACGATCTTCGAGATCGGAACCGCAAACGACGGTCGCAATGAGTTCTTCGACAATGTCGCACCGAATGGCAATCTAATCGGAAACTGCCCGAGCGGTGCGGGAACATATGTCGTCGGTACGAATGTTGCGGGTGACTACCCCGGCTTTCATCGGAACAGCAATGCCGGCACCACTTTTCTAGCCTACAGCTGCCCGGAAGTCACGATCCAATTCGCGATTGGTGGTGCCGGGCAACCGCTGGCCTGTAACGGTATTAACATCGTGTACAACCGGTATGGGGCGGAAAAAGAAGACATCGAGTTTAATGGCTCAAAAATTGGTGAAAACCCCGGAAACGCGACGAATCAACCATCGAACGTTTCGTTTTCTGTCCCTGGGATTTACCTAGCCGACACGTACGACATACGTGTATTGCCAAAGCAATCAAGCGATGGCTGGGCGGCGGTCGATTACTGGAAAGTATCCTGTGACGCAATCTCTGCCTTTGGGAAGGTATCCGGCCGTATCGATGACCCAATGCGGACTGGTCGCGGAAAAGGCGAACCAACCCACACATTTGAAGGCGTATTCGGAATCGCGGAGTCCGGCGTCGTTGGAGAATTGAAGGTCAATTACAAGAAAGAGAATTTTGACTGGTACTCGAACGTTGCCGAGATCGGTGAGGTGTGTCATTTTACCCCTAGCCCCTCTGCGACACTAGATTTTTCAATTGCGGGCCGAGTTAGAGGAGACAACTGGATAAACTCTTGCGATCCTGCGACTTCCTACAACTTTGTCGTTTACGAGAG
>JAHEEN010000258.1 GCA_024640685.1 Rhodospirillaceae bacterium | reverse complement strand
ACTTGGCGCATCGGACTCAACCCCTAGAACACACCTTCTTTAAAGCGGAAACCCGCCTCGCGATCCCCTTCGCGATAGACGTTGTGGCAGGCACCGCAGACGGCACCGCCGAACTCCTCGGCTGCCATGCGAACCGACGCTTCGGGCACGGCACTGCGCCCCAAGAGCTCCTCGAGCGCGGCGAGTCGGCTCATGCCGTCACTGACGATGCCAACTGCATCGCCGCGATTCCGTCCCGACCAGAATGGCCGCAGCATTTGGAAATTACGGCGCAACAGCGCGACATGCACCCGTGCATCGTCGTACGTACCTGCTTCAACTGCCATTCGTAGCGCTCCAACCGCCTCCGCGTTCGACTGCATCAGCATCGCGTAGCGTTCGAGCGACATCCCGGTTTGACCAACAGCAGCCTGCGCAAGCAGGGCCGCCGCAAGACCAATCATGAATGGGCGCATTGTTGGATTCCTCCTAAGCGCTATTGTAAGTCTAGCCCACACAGACGCTCGATTCAGGGTTCGGGAATGCACGCTCTACCCCTGAAAGTGAATGTCTAGCTGCGCGTGCCCCTGAACTGCGTCAATGTCAGTCAATGGCTACTACTGTTCATTCATCCGAAGCTGAGAATTTATCACTCGAACGTCGGCTCCGTAGCGATCCTGAGCGTCAAGCTCATAGTCTCCGGCAATCCAGTAATGTGTTTCGCTAACCAAAGGAATCAAAAGTAACAGCGAGACGGTTGCTCGGCGTACGGCATCAAAGCTAATCGTCTGCACGCCTGGATTGTGGGGGTGCACTCGTCCGCATTGTCGTGGCTCGTGACGGTGCTCCACTCGATATCGGGCGTCGCGCGCGGGCCGTCACGCCGGCGTTGAGGCGCGCGCTTAAGACCCGCGACGGCGGCTGCCGTTTCCATCATCGGCTCGTGCACGAGTCACTTCGTGCGGACATCGGCTGTGCAGGCGTTAACATAGTGCCGAAACCACTACGCTGTGCAGATCAGATTGATGCCGCTGCCGGAAATAGTTGGGGAGTAATCTTGGAGCAAACTGGAGAGTTTCTCGTCGCCATCGGAGGAATACTTCTACTCGGACTGGTTGCGGACGCTGTCGGCAGACGCACGTTTCTACCAAGGGTGACTCTGTTGCTGGCCTGCGGTCTAGTCATTGGCGATGAAGCGCTCGGGATCATTCCGATATCCGTCATCAACGGATTCGAGCCCATTGCGAACCTGGCACTGATGATGATCGGCTTCCTGATGGGCGGGAAGCTGACCATTGATTTGCTCAGAAGGTCTGGCCGTCAGCTATTTTGGATCTCGGCCTCGGCTGTACTGAGTACTACGGTTATCGTGACATTGGCAATGTTGCTCATTTCCGTGCCCCTGAACATCGCTATCCTGCTTGGCTGCATCGCTGCAGCCACTGCCCCGGCTGCGACGGTGGACACGGTACTGGAGTCCGGGACGGAGACCCGGTTTTCGAGGCTTCTGTTGGCGATTGTCGCGATCGACGACGCATGGGCTTTGATCCTATTCAGCGCCGGCCTCTCCATGGTTTCGCTGCTCAACGGCACGCAGGGCGTTTCTGTGTCATTGCTGGACGCAGCACGAGAGATCTTTGGCGCGATGTTGCTGGGAGCGGCTATCGGGCTACCCGCCGCAAACCTGACCGGCCGTATAAGGCCTGGTCAGCCGATGTTGACCGAGGCGCTAGGCCTCGTCCTCATCTGTGGGGGGCTGGCGCTGTGGCTGAACGTCTCCTTTCTGATCGCGACAATGGCGATGGGCGCCGTGATCGCAAACATCGCGATTCACCACGACTATCCGTTCCACGAAATCGAAAACATCGAGTGGCCGTTCATGGTGATCTTTTTCGTTCTTGCTGGCGCGTCGCTTGATATCGGTATGTTGGCCGAGCTCGGCGTTATTGGCGTGGTCTACCTGATGGCGCGGGCTGCAGGCAAGCTCTCAGGCGCGTGGTTTGGGGCCCGCGCAAGTCATGCGGATGAGGATGTCGGGCGCTGGATGGGCGTTGCGCTGTTGCCGCAGGCGGGCGTGGCCATTGGTATGGCGTTGCTCGCCGCAAACCAGTTCCCGGACTACCGACAGATAATCCTGCCAATCGTGATCGCCAGCACTGTGTTTTTTGAGCTGATCGGCCCGGTATTCACTCGCATGGCGCTACGATCTGTCAAGTAAGAAATACGTTAATAGACAACCGGCGTTAACGATTCATCAGGTGATGCCGTAAACGGTTCGATTCAGGCGGCGCGTCCATCGGACACGTGTGCAAGCCCGACTAGTCGTCGTCGGGTGATCGCAGCATCTTTTTGACCTCGTCGAGATGCTCGAGCTCCGTGCGTACCATCGAGCGAGCGTACTCTTCGAGCCGAATGTCGTGGCCTTCGACGAGCTTCATTAGCTGCTTATACATCTCCATGCCGCGCTTCTCGTGCTCCATGCTCTCGGTCAGCATCGTGTCGATCTCGTGCTGGTGTGTCTCAAGCAAGTTGCCGATCTTCAGCGAAGGGTGGCCGCCTAGCGACGTGATGTACTCACCAGCCTGTGTTGCATGTGTCAGCGACTCGTTCGCTTCCGCGCGGAACCATGCGACGAGCGGAATTCGGTTTCGGCCAAAGACCATCAACGAGTAGTGCGTGTTGCGCACGACACCCGCGAGCTCGAGCTCGAGAATTTGGTTCAGTAACTCGATGACACGGTCTTTGTCCATTCCAATCTCCGTCGTAGTGTCTTAGTTGGGATACGCGTTGCGTGGGTGGCCGTGCAATGTTAGCACTGTCGAGCACGAGGACGTGCGATTTGTGCGAGACGATAGCGCGCGAATGCGTCGCATTTGCAACGCTTAACGTCAAACGTTCAGCGCGCCGAACTGCAACGACTTGATGACGACGGGCACCGCGCCCGACGAAGGGATCAGTCGGCCGATGTCGATGAAGTCGAGCTCGCCTAGCTCGACGCCATCAATCGAGACGATCGCGTTATTGAGTCCTCGCTCTTCGCGGCAATGAATCCCTATCAAGCCGCCGACGTCGCTATCGGTCACGACAATCAGCGGAGCGCCGGCCGCGATTCGGTTCGACAAGCCCTCGGCAATGCCCGCGCACAGTGCATCGAGACGCGCGAAGCTTGCGCTACCGTGCCAGCTGAAGCAGAGCGCGATCGGCAGCGCTGGATCATCGATCTCTAGACCGGCCAGCTGGTTGCGAACGGCCGTTGCAACCTGCTCAGCGTCGATTGTCTCGTCCACCAGCGAGAACCGCGGCCGCACGGACATGACGTTGCGTAACGGCAAGACATCGTCGGGACTGATGAAGATCGTGCTGCCGCTAAGCTGCACCGTGTACTGCGATGCACCGAGCACCGTCGCGCGGATGCCGTGGACCGGCGGCGCGGCAACAATGCCGAAGCGATCGCAGCGCTCGCGCAACGCTGCTGCGAGCCTCGGCCCAAGATCGCCGAACGCCTGCGACTCGCGTCCGTGCAGGTACTCGGCAACACCGCCCGAGAACAGCACGACGTCCGGTGCCGCCGTCGACGTCAGCGGCGGCAAACGCAGGTGACTGTAGAGGCCTTCGCTCGCCGGGCACACGCCCATCGCCTCGAACAGACGGTCGGCGATCGTCTCGGCCAGGGCATCTAAGTCAGATTCGGCGAGGGTCACGCCTTCGACAAGCGCTGTACTGCTCTCCGCCGCGATCCGATGCGCGCTCCTCTCGATCGCGACGAGGTGCCCCTCGTCATCGAGCTGCACGATCCGCGCGCCGGCATCGACGACCGTGCGCTCGACGACCGCGCCGTTCTCGCAAACCGCGATCTTCGCTGTGCCGCCGCCGACGTCGACGGCCATGACGCGTTGCCCCGTGCTCCGCGACAGCTCGACAGCGCCCGAGCCGTGCGCAATCAGCGTGCTCTCGAGCGCATCGCCGGCGCTCAATGCAACGAGCTTGCCGGCACCGACCGCAAGCGTCTCGCCAATAGTTCGCGCGTTGTCTCGTTCGGCAGCGACGCCCGTCAGAATCAGCGCGCCGGTGTCGATCTCGGTCTCATCGAGCCCGGCTGCGGCGTACTGTGCTTCGATGAACTCGCCGAGCGCAGCCGCGTCGATCGTCGTGCCCGATGCATACGGCGTCAGGCGCAGCGCCGATTCGAACAATAGTGTGCGATCGGCGACAAAGTATCGCGTGCCGACGCGCTGCATCGTGATTCG
>JAHEEN010000257.1 GCA_024640685.1 Rhodospirillaceae bacterium | reverse complement strand
CCGACTATCCGATCCTGCGCTACTCGGAGATGCCGGACGTCGATGTTCGGATAATTGCGGAAGGCGAGTCGCCAGGCGGCGTCGGCGAGCCGCCGGTGCCGCCGGTTGCGCCTGCGGTCGCGAACGCCGTGTTCGCGCTTACCGGCCGACGCTTGCGCGAGTTGCCGTTGCAGCTTTGAGGTGACGCGACGGCGAACGTCGCGCCGCCGCGTTGTTGCGGGAAGACGCTCGCGTTACCAGTCGAAGCGTACACCGAGGCTCAGCATGCGATCCTTGTTTGGTCGCGCGCCGTACGGCTGGCGGCCGACGATCGCATCCTCGCCTGTCATGTTCTCGAGCAGAGCGAACACGGAGGTTCGGTCGCTGACCGCATAGTGCACGGTCAGATCGACGAAAAACGCGTCATCGGTGCGCTGGAACGAGCCGCACGATGCGAGGCTGCAAACGTCGTCGATATAGCTGCCGCTCAAGTACGCGCCGATCGGGCCGCGCTCGATGCCTGCGGACATGAACAGCTCGTGCTCCGGGATGTACGGGATCGGGTCGCCGGCGGAGACGTCGCCGAAGAAGTCCGTATCGGCGATGTCGCTTTCGAACCGCCCGTCCATGTACGTGTAGCTCAGCGTAAACGGCAGCGCGTACGCTGTGCTGCTCGAGAAGTCGTGTGTCAGCGCGAGCTCGAGGCCGTCGATCGTCGCCGCATCGCCGTTGAACGCATCGCCGATCTCGCAGTCGACGCCGGCCGAGACCGTGCAGACGCCGAGCAGATTGTCGTAGTCGGTGCGGAACAGCGTGACGTCACCTGTCGTATTGCCGAGCGCGAACCGCAACCCGAGCTCGAAGTTGATGCTCTCCTCCTCGCGCGTGCCGGGCGACGAGCCGGGTGCCGAGAATCCCTTATGCACGCCGCCGAACACGCTGAGCGTGTCGCTCACTGCGTAGTTCACGCCGACGCCAGGAATCCAGACTTGGACCGAATTCTCGCGCACGTCGCGCAGATTCGAAGGATCGCGGCTCGCCGGGTCTAGCGTCTCTCCGGGGCGGTCCTCCCAGCGCGTGCGCGTCAACTCGATGTCTTCGTAGCGCACACCGGGCGTTAGCGCCCAGTCGCCCCATTCGATGCGGTCGTAGATGTGAAACGCCATTGCATCGGCAGCGGCGATGCGATTGCCGGCATTGCCCAGCAGACCGAGGTCGTCGAGCAGCATCGAGCCGTTCTCGAGATGGTACGTGCTGTTGCGCTGCAGGCGATCTTCCTCATCCTCGTGGAAGCGCAGCCCGACTTCGATGTCGTGACGGACCTGGCTGCCGAGCGACCAATCGAGACCGAGCTGCACGCCGCGCGAGAAATACGTGCGCGCATTATTCCTGAGCAGCACCGATCCTGGCGCCGTGTCGCCGCCGTCGAGCACGTCTTGCAGGGCCGCCGGGCTCAAGCCTGCCAGCGACTGGCCGAGATTGACGGCACCGACGACCGACGCCCAGCCGGCCCCCGAGAACGCCGCCGCATCGGCGCTGCCGTCGGCGTCGAAGCTCTCGGTCTTGAACCACGCACGCTCGTGCTCGTTCGAGTAGGCGGTCGCGCTGAGCTCGAGCGTGTCGGAGAGCGCCGCGGAGTAACGGACGATCAGTTGGTCGTGCTGCGTTTCGATATTGTCGAGCTGGGATGCGGCGTAGCGCCGATAGGGATTCGCTCCGAAGTCCGAGTCCGTCAGGCCCAGGTACGTTTGGTCGGAGTCCTCCTTCGCGTACTGCAGCTTGACGTCGAGTTGCTGGTAAATATCGGCGGTCGGATCGGAGTTGACGCGAAACTTGAAAGTCCAATCGTCTTTGTCGAGCCCGGTGTCGCGCCCGACTCGATCAATCGTCTGGTAGCCGTCGCTGTTCCACAGATGAGTCTCGGCGAGCCAGCCGAAGCGCTCGCTGCTGTCGCCGTAGTGGGCCTGCAATCGCGATGTGCCGAACTGGCCGCTGCTGAGATTCAATGACCCGGCGGCTTCATCGGGGATCGGTGTCGAGATGAAGTTGATCGCGCCGCCGACCGTATATGGGCCCTGCGTGATTGCGGCCGGGCCCTTCAAGACCTCGACTTGGTGCATCCGGCCCATCGTCGGGAAGTAATAGGCGGCGGGTGCCGCGTAAGGCGCCGGTGCGATCAGGACGTTGTCCTCGAGCAGCGTAATCCGCGAGCTGCGGTCGCTTGCGGTACCGCGAATGCTCAAATTCGGCCGTAGCCCGAAGCCGTCTTCGAGCTGCACGGCGACGCCCGGCACCTGGCGGATGATCCGTTGGATATCGGAGTACTGATAGCGGACGAAGTCGGTCGGGCCGACGACCTGGGCCGCGCCCGTGAGCTCGCGCATCTGGCTCGGGTCGCCGACGATCGTGACTTCCTCGAGCGCAGTAACGGCTGGTAGCTGAGCGGCGGGGGATTGCGCGGCCGCAGCTAGCGGCAGCAACGTGGCCGTGCCGAGCAGGGGCGCCAGAATCGCCTGGCTGCGGCTAAGAAGGCGGGTTGGGCGCTGGGTTTCGGCACCGCCCGGGCGTGGCGTCTTCATTGGGGGAGTCCGTTGACTTCGTTATTAATGTAAATGAGACTGATTCGCATTTTCATTTAGACCATCATGCGTGTCAATACGTGGTCCCCGTAGCGGACGGAGTACCGATCAGTGTTGCGGACCAGCATGCCCCGCGTTGTGGGTCAGGCAGCGCCATGGCTCGAAGACAACCGGCGGCACGTCAGTTTTCGGGACTGCGCCGAACGCGCTATCGTTGCGCATCGGCTTGAGCGGAGTTTTCGGATGGTCACGCACGAGAAGAGTCCCTGGCATGGTGTGATTTGGAGCCTCGCGTTCTGCGTGCTCTTGTTTTCCGTCGGCTCGGTTCACGCTCAGGAGTGGGACCTATCCGGCGACTGGGTCATCGACTACGACGAAAGCGATAGGCCTGACGACGTGTTCGACGCGCTGTCGGAGAGCCGCCGAGGACGCACCGGTGTCGGTGTTGGTGTCGGCATTTTCGGTGTGCCGGTCGAGGTCGCGCGCTCCGGCGGTCGCGGCCAGGAACCAGCGGAAGTCGTGCGCCGCGATCTGCGACAGCTTCGCCCTCACCTCGTGAGCGCCATCGACCGGCTCTTCATCGAGCAGGCGCAGGATGGCATGACGGTCGGCTACTCGAATCTCGGCAGGTTTGCGTTTCGCGACGGCGAGTCGCTGACCGACGGCGACGAGACGATCTCTGCTGAGTGGCGCCGGGATGTCTTTACGATCGTCTGGCAGGTCGGTGACGACCTCAGGGCCACCGAACAGCTCTACCTCGATCGCCAAGACCCGAGCCGGTTGCGTTGGCTGCTTTCGGTCGAGCTGTCATCGGCCAGAGCGGTCCAAGTTCGGCGCGTCTTCGATCGAGTGCCGCAGCCGTAGCGACGGTCTGCCGATGTCGTAGCATAGGGGTATGTCATCCGCGCGGGGCGGGCGCGATAATGGCGCACCGGCTCGCCGTTGATAAGGAGGACGGCTGTGAGACGAACAATCTTTTTCGTGACTGCAGTGTGCATCGCGGTAGGCGCTGCGGCGCACCACTCGCCGAACGTTCACTACGACCGCAGCTCGCCGGCTGAGATCACAGGCGTCATAGAGTCCGTGGCCTGGCGTAACCCGCATACCGAGCTGATCGTCACGGCCTCCGACGAGTCCGGGACCGAGGCGTCGTGGGTCGTCGATGCGCGCGGCGCGACACAGTTTCTGCGCATGGGTTTGGGTCCTGAGATCTTTCAGGTCGGCGAGCCGATCCGGATCGCGGGATTCAGGGGTCGGCGCAACCGCACGGCCCTGTTCTCGACGAACATCTTACTCAGCGACGGTCGCGAGCTCGTCTCCGACAACTTTGCCGAGCCGTTGTGGGCAGCAGACCGGGCGGTCATGCTCGTATCGGGTGAAGCGCAGGTAGCGTCGAACGTATCCTCCAACGCCGAAGGCATCTTCCGCGTCTGGAGCCGCGACCGTTCAACCCACGGCATCGGCGGTACCGGCCGCTCGCTGTGGCTCGATGCCTATCCGCTGACCGAGTCTGCCCGTGCCGTCCAAGCCAGCTGGGACCGCGTTGCCGACAATCCGTACATCCGCTGCGAGACCGGCATGCCCGCAATTATGGATCTCGGCACGCCCATCGAGTTCGTTGACGAGGGCGACACGATCGTGCTGTATCTCGAGGAGCAGGACACGGTACGGCGAATTCATCTGG
>JAHEEN010000063.1:7041-15153 GCA_024640685.1 Rhodospirillaceae bacterium | reverse complement strand
ATGCCCGATCATCAGGATCTTTGTGCCGCCCTCGCGCTCCGCGTTGAGCCGGCCGAACAAGTGGCCCGCGCGGTTGACCGCGCTCATGTCTAGCCATTCGGTCTCGAGGCCGAGTGCTGCGATCTCGGGCTCGAGCAGTTCGGCAACCTCGCGCACGCCCGGATGGTTCATCGTGCCGCTGTTGATGTTGACCTGCTGCTCGATGAGCGCGATCGCGGCCTCGGCGTTGTCCGCGCTCCAGCGCACGATGGCCTGCTCGACGTCGTCGAGCTGGGCGGCGGCCCAGTTGGGGCTCAGCGTTAGCAGGGCCAGCAGCGGGAGGCGAGAAAGACTAAGTCTCATGGGCAAGATCCTCGTTTTCGTCAAGATTGGCCGAGGCTGCCCTGGATCGCAAGAACGGTGACCGGTTAGTTTGCCAACTCCGGGCCCAAGCGGTTGAACTCGCGATCGCGCAGCCCCACGAGGACAGCGTCGCCGCTGGCGTCGACGCGGACCTCGCCATACCGCGCACTCGCATAGACCTCGTCTTGTCCTTCCTGGAAGAAGAACGCGTTACCGGCGATGCGCAAGCTCTCGCCACGCTTGCGGTATAGCAACAAGCGCTCGTCCTGGGCGAGCTGATCGGTGCCGTCCAAGCGTACGAACGAGGCGACGGCGTTCTCGTCGAGTTGGACGACGGCGACGCCGGTCGCCGAGAACGGCGCGTCGAGCTGGCTCATGATTCTTTGCGCGAGCGCATAGCGCAGCGTCATGTAGTCGCCCTGCAGCAGCGAGCGCGGATCGCGCGGCGCGAGGTCGAGCAGCATGATCTCGCCGTCAGCCAGCACGCGTTCCTTGCCGATGATCGACCAGTTGGCGAGGGCGAGCACGACGGCGAGGACGGCCCACAGCACGGTATTACGCATCGGCCACACCTCCGTCCGCCGCGACGGCACGCAACAACAGCCAGCGGCATGCGAGCACGACGACGCCAGTCGCGATCAATGACGCGGACTTCACGAGCATGCCGACGTCGATGCCGTAGAAGAACGCGGTCGTGAACACGGCCAGGAACGCGATACCGGCGCCGCGGTAGACGGGGTGGCCGTGGACGCTTGCGATGACGATCACGAGCAGCGACAGGATCATCCCGGGCGCAGGCCACGCTGCGGCGGCGACGATGGCGGTCGCGGCGTAGACGCCTATCGCGAACGCGCTCGAAGCGCCACTGAAAACTTCCGCGAGAACGCGGCGCTCGGCGAGCAACAGCATCCCACCGTAGAGCAAGCTCGAGAGCCACGGCCGCGGATAGAACTGAAAGCCCTCGTCCACGAACTGCGGCAGCACGTAAATCGTCGACATCATCGTCACGCCGAATGCGCTGAACAGGATACCGGCGCGAATCGGCGTCAGCGTATCGAACAAGCTCTGGGCAACGAACGCCGACTCTTTGGCGAGCAGCCACATGAACAGTGCCGCGAGCGCCGGGCCCAGCACGGCCAGGAGGTCGTGCACTTCGTAGATATAGAGCAACATCGTCAATGACCCGAAGATCAGCGCGACCGACAAGAACCGGTGCGTCTTGTCCGGAAAGATCGCTGCGAGAATCGCGTTGATGACGATCAACGACCACAAGACGACCTCGAAATCGTCGAAGGTCGCGGTCTGTAACAGCCCAGTGACGAACAAGCCTTGCCCGGCAAGACTGACTGCAAGCACGAGCTGGGTCGCGAAATCACTGTCGAAGCGGTAGCGCGCCGCGCAAGCGCCGGCCATAGCCACCAGCCCGAGGAAGATGAACCCGGCGGCGCCCGTCATGAAGCCGAGCCCGGCGACGAAGACGATGAGCAGGATCGCTGCGAGCCAGGCGCCGGCTCCGACCATGCCGCGAACGAACCACGGCGTCGGCTGTTGTGCCAGCGCCGGCGTCAGCGTATCCGCCCACGCTGGGTCCACGAGGCCCTCGCGCGCCAATTGCTCGAAGACGCTGCGTGTGCTCGGTGTGTCGTGCGCCACCGTCATGCCTCCCGCGGCCGCTCGGCGACCTGACGGACCCAGTACGCTGCGCCCGCGGTCTGCCCAATGACGAGCAGCGCGAGCAGTAATGCATCCCCCGGCCCGCTCCAGCTCATGCCGCGTCCGAGTATCGCCGTGATCACGACGATGCCGCCGAGTAGTGTCGCTGTCAGCGAGAACAAGTCGGTCTGACGGAACTGGTAGTACCACAGGCTCGCGGCCGCGAACGCGAAGAAGAGCACCGGCCCGCTCAGGATCAGCCAACTATCGCGGGCGCCGAAGCGAATATCGAAGATGTAGAACAGCGACCCGCTGACGACGACGATCAGCGTCAGCACCGCGACGATGCGCGGCCACCAACGACCCTGCATCCACGGAACGCCGCGACGGGCGAAGTATTCCCAGACGACCAGCGCGCCGGCGTTCAGAATGACGACGAGCGACGCGAGCCCGCCGTCGGTCACAGCGCCGAAGAGACCCGCCAGCGGCCCGAGCAGCTGGCCGAGCTGGGCCAGGCTGTCCGGTCGCAGGACCTGCGTCCAGTAGAGGATCACGCTTAAGTTCACGAGCACCAGCAGCAGCATCCACAAACCGGCCTGCCGCCCGATCACGACCCAAGCCGCGATCAGCACGGCCCACGCTATGAAGAGCCCATAGGGGTCGGCACCGGTTTGATAAACCTGACCGTAGATTGCGAACAGGACGCCGACTAGAAATGCCGCGGCGAACAGCGCACCACGCCCGGCCGCACTGTCGATGCCCCGCCAGGCGGTCCCGGCGACGGCCGCAACGATGCCGGCCTCGATCAAGCCAAACTTCGCGAACTTGTGCAGGCCCGCCCAGTTGTAGGCAAAAAACGCGGTGATCCCCGCGAGCACGGCCATGACGCCGAAGGCCAGCAACAGTCGGTCGGCGCCGCGTGTCCAAGCGCGCGCATCCAGTGACAAGCCTGCAAGCTCGACGGCGCGCGCGTACGCTTGCTCGCTGAGCCCGAGCACGGCAGCGGCGCGCCGCAGCTGCGCGGCCGTTACAGCAGCAACGAGGTTGGATTCAGCCATTAGCGGAGTCGGAGTAAGAACCCGTGACGGCGCAATCGCCTTGCCACCTGGACGCTAGGGCAACTATCCCGGCATTAATAGGTAACCGTTCGCGGAATTCGCCCTAAAAGCAGGACGAGCGGCACATATATAAGGAGTGCCGTGCGGCACAGGTGTGCTCTAGCGCGAACTGCGCCGACGGCTCTCAATCGCACGGCACGTAAAACGTGCCTTTGACCTCGTAGACGTCTACTTCGCCATTCGGGTCCGTGCCGTTGAGCTCCGTCAAGCCGACGGTCGTGCGGCTCGGATACGGCCCGTCGCCGTAAATCTCCTGGCGCACTTCGTTGTCGAGCCTGCGGAGCGCAAAAAAGTCCTCCGACGGATGCGGTGCGTTCGAGCGGATAAACACTGTCGTCTCGATCAAGTCCTCGGGCTCGGCACCGGCCGCGGCAGCGATGAAGAACATGTTCGCGTATGCCTGGCGAACGCGCGCACCCCAGTCGACGACGATCTCGTTCGTCACAGGATCGATGCCGCGCATGCCGGAGATGAACACATACGGGCCGGCCTTCGTGCCGAGACTCCACTGCGCGGTCGGCAGGACCGCACCCTCGGGCGCGAGCCGCTCGATCGGCCCGAAGCACGAGCCCGGCGCGGCGCCGCAGGCGGATAGCATCGCCAGCGCGAGCGAGGCGAGGGTTAAGCGCGGTGCTAGTGACGTCATTCTGAGCAGCGCCATGCGTCCGTGGGTAACTGTCATATCGAGCCCTCCGTTTCGGCCAAGCGTCGCGCAGGCGACACGGATTCGCGAGAAACTAGGCATTGCCGTCAGATTCACTGTATCGGGCCGAGCGTTAGGCGATGATAGCGTGACTGAATGTGCTACAGTCACGTCGATCAATTAGTAACGCTTTACGTTACTAACGTATAGCGTTATTATTCGTGATCCGTAGCTTTCGGGACCGTGAAAGTCAGCGAGTCTGGGCCGGGAGACGCTCCCTCAAGCTGCCTCGAGACATCCAAAGCCGGGCGCTCATGAAGCTTCAGCAGCTGAGCGCTGCGTATTCCGCCGGGTAATCGTCTCGAACGCCTAACGGGGAATCGTGCCGGACAATGGAGCATCCGCATCAACGATCAATGGCGGGTTTGTTTCGAATGGCGGGACGCAAACGCGCACCAGGTTGAGATCTGCGACTACCACTAGGTCACTAAGCGAAACGACATGACCAAACTAACAGCACATCATCCCGGCGCGATCCTGCGCGAAGAGTTCATGCGGCCTGTTGGCCTGACGTCCTACCGGCTCGCCAAGGCTCTCGGCGTCCCGCTGCCGCGCGTCAATGACATCGTGCTCGAGAAGCGTGCAATCTCGGCGGAGATGGGTCTGTTCCTTAACGCCTATTTCGGCACGTCCGAACATTATTGGGCACATTTGCAGGCCGACTACGACGCTCGGCTTGCGAGAGAACGCATCGGCAATCAACTGAAAGCTATTGAACCGCATCCGAAAGACAAGCGCGGTATGCTTCTGCCATTCGAAGATCAAAGGAAATCGTCATGAGTAAGTTTCGAAAAGCAGAGAGAAACATCGACGTTTCTCCGGGCGAATCCGTGAAGATCATTCGCAAGCTGCAAGAGATGAGTCAGAACGAACTTGCAGCCGCTTCCGGTGTCCCGCAGTCGACGATTTCCGCAATCGAGCGCGAGAGCATCAACCTGGGTGTAGAGCGGGCCAAGCAGCTGGCAAGAGCACTGAAATGCCACCCGGCCGTGCTCGTGTTCCCGAGTTGGGACATAGAAAAAGAGTCGGCCACCTAATCGGCGACGGCGTATCGGGATCAGGGGCTTTATTGGAGGGTATACTCCTCCAAACAACGACGTCCGTGCTTGGGGTACCGGCATGGCTGCATCTCGGGGGACAAACAGCGCGCTTACGACCAGACTGCCGCGACTCGGCGGCGGGCGGCTAGCCGGCGCGCTCGTGCTGCTCACGCTCTCCGCCAACACTGCTGCACCGCAACCGTCCGCGAGCGATTTCCCACGCGCCTGGGACGGGCATCCGGACCTGAGCGGCATCTGGCAGGCGCTCGGTACCGCGCACTGGAACCTCGAAGATCACCCCGCGAGCGCAGGACCCGCGGCGTTTGGTGCGATCGGGGCGGTCCCACCCGGACAGGGCGTCGTCGTCGGTGGCGAGATCCCTTACCAACCCTCGGCGCTCGAGCAGCGGCAACGCAACTTCGACAACCGCTACACCGAGGACCCCGAGATCAAGTGCTACATGCCCGGCGTGCCGCGGGCGACATATCTGCCCTATCCGTTTCAGATCCTCCAGGGCACCGACAAGATCATGATCGTCTACGGCTTCGCCGAGGCAAGCCGAACCATCCACATGGACAAGGAAAACCCCGAGCCCGCGCCGATCGACAGCTGGATGGGGCGCTCTCACGGCCGCTGGGAAGGCGACACGCTCGTCGTCGATGCGGCCGGCTTCAACGGACAATCGTGGCTCGACCGTGCGGGTAATTTTGCCAGCGACACCGCGCGCGTCGTCGAGCGTTACACGCCGATAAACACCAACGCACTAATGTACGAGGCGACGATCGAAGATCCGAACGTGTTCACGCGGCCGTGGACGATCCGCATGCCGCTCTATCGGCGTCTCGATCAGAACGCGCAAGTGCTCGAGTTCAAGTGCGTCGAGTTCACCGAGAACCTTTTGTACGACCACCTACGAAGGCAGCCGGCCGAGTAGTAAACCGCCGGCTGCGGAGGTAACGCATCATGACACGCAAACGCGCTGCCTTAGCCTCACTCGCTGCGCTCACGAGCGCGGCTTTGATTCCGGCCACCGCGCTCGGAGCCGAGCTCGATCACGTGCACGTCGCCGTGCCGAGCACGATCGAGGCCGTGGGCTGGTACACCGAGCACTTGCCGTGCGCGACGATCGACGCGCGGCCCGATGCGATTGCTTGCGGCGCAATCGAGCTCGAGTTCGTCGTGCAGGCGACGTCGGGCAGCACGCAGGGCACGGGCATCAATCACATCGCCTTCTCGTTCGCCGACGTCACAGCCAAGATGGCCGAGCTCGAGAACGTAGGCGTGCGCGGCACGGGTGTGCGGCTGCAGCGCTTCGCGGACGGCGCGACGCTGCGCGACGAGCCTGGCCTCTTTTTGCACGGCTTCATTTTCGATCCGTGGGGCACGCGTATCGAGCTCCTCGAGGACGCCGAGCTGCTCGGCTTTCATCACGTGCATTTGAGCGCAAGCGATCCCGCGGAGACGTTGGACTGGTACGCCGACGTCATCGGCGGCGAGCGCGCGCGCCTGAAGGAACAGCTCGACGGGCTCAAGCTCGACAATGCCTGGCTGCTCGCCTCGGAGCACGGCGACGGCACACCGGCGCAGACCGCTGGGCGCGCCGTCGATCATCTCGGCTTCGTCGTGCCCGATATCGAGACCACTGCAAGCGACATGCGAGATCGAGGCGTCACACTCGAGGGTTCACCGGAACTACCCGCCAACGCACGCGCCGCGGCCAGACGGGCCTTTGTGCTCACCCCGGATAACGTCAGGCTCGCGGTCGTCGAAGCCGGCTGGGCGGGCGTCGACACCGAAGCCGCTACCGTCGCGCGCGAGTCACGCGAGCCGTACACGCCGCCGATGACGCCCTGGGGCGAGCCCGATCTGCAAGGCATCTGGACCGGCGATGCCGCACACGGCATTCCGCTCGAGCGTCCCGAAGATGTCGAGGAGGCCGAGACGTTGACGGCCGCGGAAGCCGCCGCGCGCCGCGAGCGCGGCACGTTGAACAGCATCTGGGGTTACGAGCGCGAATGGCGCGATACGTCGCTCGGCTACACGCGGATGGCGCCGTCGCGGCAAGTCGCGATGATCGTCGATCCGCCAAACGGCCGCTTGCCGCCGATGACGCCCGAGGGCGAGGCGCTCGCACTGGCGGGCGCGAGCGCGCAACCGGGGCGGCCCGCCGGCCCCGAGGATCTGAACACGTGGGTACGCTGCATCACGCGGGGCTTGCCGGGCCTGATGTTGCCGCGCGTCTACAACAACGGCCTGCAGATCGTGCAGAGCCCGGGCTACGTCGCAGTCCAAAAAGAAATGATCCACGAGACGCGCGTGATCCCGACCGAGGCGCGCGAGCATCTCGGCGCACCGATCAGGCAATGGCTCGGCGACCCGCGCGGCCGCTGGGAGGGGAACACGCTCGTCGTCGACGTGACGAACTTCAACGGCAACGTCTCGTATCTGGGCTCGAGCGAGAACATGAAGCTGACCGAGCGCTACACGCGCATCGGGCCGGACGCACTCGAGTACGAGTTCACGGTCGATGACCCAACGGTCTGGACTCGACCGTGGACGGCACGGTTTACGTTCGTCAAAGACGATGCTCAGTACGAGATCGTCGAGTACGCGTGCCACGAAGGCAATTACGGACTCGAGAATATCTTGAGCGGCGCGCGCGCCGAAGAGCAGGCTGAGATCGAAGCTGCTGCACAGTGAGGTAACGGGTATGAATAAGTCATCGCTTCTCGGAATCGGCATCGGCTTAGGTGTGGTCCTGAGCCCGGTCGCGGCACATCACTCTTTCTCCTCGGAGTTCGACTCGACGCGACCGGTCTCGCTGCGCGGCACGGTCACGCGCATGGAATGGATCAATCCGCACTCGTGGCTGCATGTCGATGTCACGCGCGAGGACGGTACGGTTGAGAGCTGGATGGTCGAGGCCGGTCCCGCCGGCGTGCTCGTCCGACGCGGCTGGACGAAGGACTCCGTCAAGCCCGGCACCGAAGTGCTCGTCGAGGGCTACCAGGCGCGCGACGGCTCGATGCGCGCGAACGGCCGCGACGTCACGCTGCCCGACGGCACGCGGTTATTTGCAGGCTCGACGCCCCCTGGCGAACCGCCGCAGGACTGATCGCTACCACAGAGCCGTATGTTGAATTGTTGGTACCGGGTACCGACTCGAGGCACCGAATTGAATTGTTGGTACCGGGTACCGACTCGTGTTGAATTGTTGGTACCGGGTACCGACTCGTGTTGAATTGTTGGTACCGGG